>NZ_JADEWA010000010.1:0-31175 GCF_015207865.1 Dolichospermum sp. LEGE 00246 | reverse complement strand
TGGCAAACAGGATCAGGGCAAGAACCGTACATCTAAGGTAATACCTGAAAAGCGGATATTATTCGAGCAGTTGTCTTGACAATTATTCGATTAAGAATCCCCGCGTCTTTAGACCGGGGAGTGTCAATATCCCGATTTAGATATATACCCAACACGGCTTAATTATTTGATTCTCTGGGTAGGAGTAAAGCAAGAGCTTCATTGGTGTCAACTTAAGCTACAGATGGGTTATTTGTTTGGGTGACAGACCCGCCTGGAACTTTAGTTCCAGTCCTAATAGCTAAAGTTTACTAAACTAAACAAGTTCAAAAATTTTCTAGTTATTCAGTCATCAAAAGACAACTTCTGCTATGAGACTGGGAATATGGCTTACGCCACGCTACGCTATCATTCCCAGTCGGGTTATGGGTTTTACCTTAAGTTGACACCAATGAAGCTCTTGCTTTACATACAAATCTAGGTTTTTCGTAATTTTACAAAAGTCCATATTTCAACCATGTTGAGTATAGCCTATCTTCTTATAAAGCTATGACTACTGCAGCAATTAAACCCACAACTATCGCAGAATTTTTGCAATTGCCAGAAACAGAACCTGCTTCTGAATTTATTCATGGACAAATCACACAGAAACCAATGCCTCAAGGGGAACATAGCCAACTTCAGATCGATCTATGCGAAACTATTAATCAAATTACTAAACCTCAAAAAATTGCCAAAGCTTTTCCAGAACTACGCTGTGTTTTTGGTGGATTAGCGATCGTTCCAGATATAGCCGTATTTCGGTGGGAGCGAATCCCTCGGTTGCCATCAGGACGCATTGCCAATCGCTTTGAAATCCATCCAGATTGGGCTATTGAAATTCTCTCTCCCGATCAGAGATATAAACAAGTCCTAGCCAAATTACTACACTGTGCTGAGTATGGTACTGAGTTAGGTTGGTTGCTTGATCCTGAAGATGAGAGTATTTTAGTAGTAGATAGCGATCGCCGAGTTAGGGAACTTAAAAATAGCAATCACTTACCAGTTCTCACAGGGGTTGAATTAGATATAACTGTTCAAGAAGTATTTAGCTGGTTAAATTTATAAAATGATTGATAGCTTATCACTAATCATTTTCTCCTCAAATTAACGGCTGATAAATATCCTCAGAAGCCGGATTAAGATAGGGATGCTGCACATCAATCAAATTTCTGGCAAAGTGTTGGTTAATTAATTCTATTCTTTCTTCTAAAGCATTTTTACCCCTTTGCCAAGATTCTAACAGCGCATTGGCAATAATTTGACAACGGTTCATCCCAAAACTTTCTTGAGGAGCAAATTTTTGATTTGGTTCTTCGGCTAACCCTAATCCCGGTGCTAAAAATTTTGTAAATAAGGGAATTTCCGGCTGAAAGTAAGCTTGATGTTTTTGATAAATATCTTGAAGAATATTCCGAATTGTGGGGTAATCTTGGCGGTTAAAATGCAGCACACCTGCATCATAACGCTGATATGCTGCGGGATTATAAAGAACTTGGAAGCTAAAGGCAATTGCCACATTATTCAAGGCTTTGGTTAAGCTATCCATGAGGACAATTGCCCCGGATGATCTCACATGAAAATAAATTCGTCCTCCTCCTAAATCAGTATTTTGGGGAGCTTGATTTTCTATTGCTGTATTACTTACTGCCACATAACAGCCATTTTGCAAGCGATTTTTAGGCATCCATATTGCTATTAATTCCCCCACTTTAGGGGACTTTTTCTGGGGTTGCAGATGACATTCTGGCTCAATATATAAGGTTAATCCATCCTTATTTACAGCCATACTACCATCAGGTTCAATTCTCAAAATCTGCCAATTCGGTTCATAATAACCTGTACCATGATTGCGATGATGTAGTTGTTCATAGAATTCTTCATCTACACCCAAACTATTATTTTCTAGGAAATGTATCTGAGATTGACAATTACTGTTTGTGGCTAAGACTGTTTGTAGTGAACCGTTGTAATAAATACCATAGAGGAAATTTCTCAACAGTATATTCAAATATTTCTGTTTTAAAGAAGGTGAGTTTTGTTGAAACCTGTTTGCTATATTTGTGGGTAAGGCAAAAGGTTGATAATTGGGATGGTAAATACAAAAATTAGGTTCAATCTGGATATTATTGGCAATATCGAATAATGAATTGAGAATTTGATTGGTAGAGTCATCAAGCATTAATTTGTTTTGCACCTCAAATTTTCGGAAAATATATGGGAAATATCAGGTTTAGATGAGGCTGTATGGCATAATATTTCCAAGAAAATTGACCGCAGATAAACGCAGATAAACGCGGATAAGAAGGGATGAGTTCATGGATTTTATGATTCTGTTTAGCCTCACAATATGATGGAATCATTATTACTAACAACCGCGTAGACGAGTTTTTTCGTAATAAAGACGCACTAATTGTTGTTCTTTATGGGGTTGAGGAAGTTTCTGGAGTGTGGGGACAGATTGGAGGATTTCTGCGGCGGAGATGCCAAAAATCGTCAATACTGCCTGTTCTGGCACTGTTAAGAGGCTTTTAGCAACTTCGAGCATACACAGATTACTATTATCAAAGGATTTTTGGGATTCAATTCTGTGTTGAATTTGTTGAATTAATGCTAGACCTGCAAACTTAATTACTCGCAGAATGAAGTCTTGATGATATTCTAAAATCATGGGGAAAGCATCAAGATAAGCCTGAATTAAAGCTAAAATAGAAGGCTGTATTGTTTCTAAAGGAATCATGGCTAAATTTAAAGATTCTTCTAGGTCTAATGTTGGATCTACTACTAGGCTAGACAGCCACACGCCTAAATAACTGGCTAATAAGTTTCCTAAATCAAAAGCTGGATCTCCCCAACCGCAAGCTTCCCAGTCAATTAATTTTGTCAAGCAGTTATCTAGCTGTTCCCATCGAGAATGAACTAGAATGTTGCTTAATTGTAGATCATTGTGAGTTAAGCAAGATGGTTTCCAATCATAAGCTAAGTCAGCGATCGCTGATTCTAAACTTTCGTAACGCTGATACAGGAGATGAAATTGTAGTGCTTCGGTGGGAATTGTCCCAAATGTGTCTGGATTTATTGAGGGTATACCTTGAGCAGGATTGTAAAAATTATAGCGAAACTGTCCTGCGGGGGCAGTGGACATAAAATCACGATACTCACGTTTATTAAACGTGGCTCGGTGTAATCCTGCTAACGTATTACCAATCGCGCTGGCGATCGCTGTGGGGAAGATACTACTCTGTTGATAAAATTTTCCTAACTCCACATATTCGCTGAAGTAGCTCCGCACCAGAATAGAATTCTCTTCATCAAAATGTAACAATGATGATGCGATCGCTCCAATATTACCAATTACTGGAAATTGCTGTAATAGTTGATGGAATAGCCACTCATTAAAGAGTTCATGGCAATTTTGCCCATTATTAATGTGACGTTCTTGTTTAATTAGCAGTTGGCGATTATCTGCCAGGATTACCAGTAAATTCCCATTTTTCTTGCTATTTTCTGGCAATACAGATTTATATGCAGCGCCATCTTCCGCGCTACACAGCCCTGCCTTGTGCAGATACTGGATAACATTTTGAGAAGACAGTGATAATAACATGAATTATTTCCTAGTTATTTAAATGGCTAAAGAATTACCGCAGTCAATATTGAGGTGGCTGTAGCAGTTCTTAAGTTAATGGTAAAAAATTTACGAACCATTGCTACTATCTACTAATATCCCATTTGTGTCAGAAAGACCTGCCAAAATGGCAATATTAGCTATTTTTCTACTTTCAAGTCTACGGAAGAAACTATAAAATCTTTACAATATCTGTAGTAGAGCTTTGCACCTTGAATCAAACATTACTGTTGCCAAAATAATTGCTGGTACATATCAAGTGAAAACAACGGTTACTTACATTTGTCAGTGATCCATGTTTCCTGTATGTATGTTAGCAATTTATCCTGACAATCAGTATTAGTTTACTTTTGTCCCCAATCCCCTCTAGTATAATATATAAATGACTACACTTGTATTCCTGTAGGTACAAGAGTCAGAAGTCAGGAGTCAGGAGTCAGGAGTTCGGAGTTCGGAGTTCGGAGTTCGGAGTTCGGAGGAAGAATTGGAGTTCGGAGTTCAGGAGAAAGAATTGGAGAGAGGCAAGAATAATATAAATTAGACATAAGTAATGGGACAGAATTAATTACACAATTGATTTTTCTGTTACCTGTTACCTGTTCCCTTTTAACCAGTTGATTGATGGATCATCTACCAATGCTGACGGCAAATACTATATCTTATACAGCGGTTCAACTTTTACAACGCCAAGCCGCCTCTCTTTTACTGTACCAATCTGTCCTAGACAGCGACGTAGGCAGAGCGTTTCTGAATTTATTACAAACCATCCGTTATACTGATGCAGATGGGCGGGATTGCCTCCAGGCTTACGGTAGTTATTTCCAAGCTTTAGCCAACAGTCATCAAACCTGGGAAGAATATCTGATTCAGCAAATTCTGACTGCGGATAATCCTTTTAGCAAATTGGCACAACGAGAAAAGTTTAGGCAATTACCCTCGGCTTTAGTAGTGGCTGTGCAACATGATTTGCAAATATTACAAAGTTTGTATGAATGTAATAGTGCGGTTTTGAGCGAGTGGGTACAAATGGCGGCGCATTTACCGATTTCTCCTGTGGTTTGGTATCGAGAACCGGAAACCCTAGCAGGAGAAACGAGTTTAATGGTATCTCTTCCCCTGTTGGCAAATTGGGGTGATGCGGTAGCAGATTTAGCCGCTTATTATCAGCAATATGGAACTGGTTCATTTGCCAAATATAGGGCTTTCCGTTGGCAAAGTGGGCAGTTAGTTGGTATTACTTGTCCTGATGCGGTAAAACTGTCTACATTGGTGGGTTACGAGTGGCAAAAAGATGCTTTAGTCAAAAACACAGAGTTCTTATTGTCAGGCGAAACTGCATTGCACGTTTTACTCTATGGTAGTCGTGGTTCAGGTAAGTCTTCTTTAGTTAAATCTTTATTAAATGAATATAGTCATCGAAACTTGCGCTTAATAGAAGTGTCTAAGTCAGAATTGCCAGATTTACCAAAAATTGTCGAATTGTTGCGAGGTGTTCCCCAGAAATTTATTATTTTTGTAGATGATCTTTCCTTTGAAGAAGATGATAATAGTTTTAAAGCAATGAAAGTAGTTTTAGAGGGAAATGTAACTGCCAGACCGGAAAATGTAGTTGTATATGCTACGTCTAACCGTCGCCATTTAATCCGGGAATATTTTACTGATAGACCAGCCCCCAAGGATAACAATGAAGTTCATGGTTGGGATACAATGCAAGAAAAGTTGTCTTTTAGCGATCGCTTTGGTCTAACATTAACTTTTGAAGTCGCAGATCAAAAAACCTATTTACAAATAGTCCAGCACCTAGCAGCAAATATCAATATTTCTCCCGAAGATTTAGAATACAAAGCTTTACAATGGGCAACCCGTCATAATGGTCGTTCTGGCAGAACCGCAAGGCAGTTTATTGACTTTTTAAAGGCAGATTTAGCTGTATTTGGTGAAAATGTGAGGAATAATGACGTTAATTACTAATAATTCTAACAACTTGGCTACCATAAAACCTAGTAAGATGCAACCAACTATAGTTAGTCATCGAGTCGTACTAGGAATAACCGCTTTTAGTGTCAGTTTTGGTTTAAGTCTTGTTCCTAATTGGGATATTTCTAGAGCCTTTTTGACGGGAATAATTACGGTATTAGCTACTTATACAGCCGCATTTTTCGTTGATAAACGGCGAAGAAATGATGAGTGGAAAATGATTGGTTCTCTCCAAAGACGGATTCGAGATATAGAAGGGTTAAAATCGCGTATCCTCAAAGAAATACACCAATTAGAAGAATATAGAAATTTATTGTATGCAGAAACTCAGCAGTTAGAAAACCAAATTGGAGATTGTCGTAGTCAAAGAGATAGTTTACATCGAGATATCGGGACATTTGCGGCTCAAAAAAAGCAAATTGAAGCCGAAATTTATAATCTTAAAAATGAATTTGTACATTTAGAGAATAGTAATATAGAGCTAAATAATAGTTGCAATGATTTGATTGCAGAAAAGCGAAGATTAGAACTAAATTGTCACGCCTCCCGTGTTGAAATCAACCAAATTCAACCTCAAATTGATACGATCAAACAGCAGAAAAAAGAATTAGAAAATGATGTAATTTTATTAGAAAGACTTAAACCACAACTAGAAGAAAAGCTTTATGAACTACGAATAGAAATTCAAAATCAAGAACTGGAAATTACTAAACAAAATAATCTACTAGTAGAAACAGGTATAACTAAAAATAATCTGGAAAACACGCTCAAATCATTACAGAATAAGACATTAGAACAAAAAACGGAAGTTAATCAACTACAAAATCAAATTTCTGTCTTACAAGATGAACGGGATTTATTACAAAATCAAGTTTGGGAATTACTTCAACAAGTGGAAACAATCAATCCCTCAACATTGCCCGATAATGAAGAAAATAATTTAGATTTATTTCCTTTTGATGAATTATTAGAACCATTAGATCCAATAAATGGGAAACCTGATCACACCAAGAATTTACCAGCGAAATGGAATAATTTTTTCAACCATCTCCCCGGTTATGAAATTCAGGTTTTGAAAGCCATACTGGAACAAGACAACCCCAAAGCTACTATTAAAGAAATTGCTGAAGCTAATATTACTATGCCCAATCTTTTGATTGATGCTATTAATGAAATAGCTAGTAATACGATTGGTGAATTAATTATTGAAACCAATACTGAAGTTCCTGAAATTGTTGAAGAACATTTATTAAATGTGAAAACAATGATTACTAAATATTCAGAAATCAGTTAAGTAGGTTGGCGTTGAAAATTGTCGTTATGGCAAGGCAAAAGGCAAGAGGCAAGAGGCAAGAGTGAAGAGGGTTTGGGCGATTTTACGTTTCTTTACACAGTTTGGTTTTATTGTGTTCACCTACTTACAGCAGAATTCAGGAGTAAAACTGGCTTTGTGTATTGAGATTTTGTACCTAAAAATGATTTAAGGCAAAGCCTTTGAGAATTCATTCCCATACAGAGTATGGGAATGAGAGAAATTGAGAACCGGACAAGGTAGTCACATATTAATTGATCGTGAAATTCAGATTTCTGGGCGCAGGCCCTGCGCCCCTACTTTTGCTATGATGCTGCTTAGACATCAATTAAAATGTTGCCTGCTTCCACTTTAATAGGATAGGTTGGTAAGGTTTTTTCCGAGGAAACCATTGACAGCAATTTACCAACTACGGGTGGGAAGGAACACCAAGTTTTTACTTCTCCATTACCCAAGTCAAATGCACTGCGGTGGAAGGGACAAACTATCGCCCCATCTTCAATTTTTCCTTTTTTCAAAGACATTTTTAAGTGAGGGCAGGTATCATCTACAGCATAAAGCTGATTTTCGTGGTTTAAGAGTAATATCTTGCGATCGCCCACTTTGACTACTTCCCGCGCACCAGCAGCCAGTGCGTTAGCAGCTAAAACTTGAGTCCAAGCCATGAGATTCTCCTTATTTTCAATAGACCTGTTCTTAGTTTCTCGCAATTGTGTCCTATGCGATCGCTAATAAGTACCTGTGCAAAATTTATTGAACATTTTCAAAATCACTAAACCCATCAATCTTGTAGGGGGCCTACCCCTGTGGTTGCCCCAAATACAGGGGTAGGACGGGGGCGCTACCCCTACATTAAATTCAAATCTTTTATAACCAGAGCCAGTAGGGGCGCAGGTCCTGCGCCCAAAAATCTGACGGACCCCAGAAGAGTACCTAAAATTGAGAAATTTAGATTTAGGCAAACTCAATTGTATTGACAAAATCTAAAATAGCTTTTTTCATTTTCTTCGCCTCTTCCTTCACAGAACCAGATGTTTCACCATTTAAAAAGCTGCGTTGACTACTAACTATATACAAACATTCATTATTGACAAAAGACAGCAATCCTCTATAGGCATCTAATCTTATGCCATTATTGCCATTAGTTTCTTGCTTGGATATAGTTGAACCTTGAGGCATATTTACTAATACATAGTAATAAGTTTCTAAAGTATCTTGCCAATATTCTTTATGTTTCACTTCCGCCGTAGGAACATGAGAAATAATGGCTTGAGGGACATATTTATCCACCAAAACTCTATGTAGATATACCTCATCTTCTTGGGATTCTAGATCATCAATTTCTTCTAGAGAGAGAGGATAATAATCAATTCTGAGTAAAGTCCCAGTATCGTCCGCAAAACTCACCATTCCTTCCTCAGTTTGCAGTGTTCCTCCCTGTTCAGAATTTACAGGAATAGGAACTATAAAGTTACCCAAAGGTGATTGATAAAATTGTTCACCGGATTCATTGAAAATAACTGCTTCATATTCTTCCTCGACATATTCCTCCTCATCCCCAGCTTCTACTGAGGCAATTATCTCTTGGATAATTTCTTCTGCTTCTTCATCATCCAGTTCTAAAGCTATTTGTAGTTGTTTCAGAAAAACCTTTTTATTTGCCGGAATAATTAAATTTTCCGCATCTAAAAGCATAATCACTCCAGCCGCAAAACCATCTAAAACTGCCTCACCAGAAATCGCCGCATTAGCAGCATTAAACAAAGAACCTAATCCCACCTCTCCGGCAATTTCTATGAGTCTATCCACCGTTTCTAGCATTTCTTCTTCTGAGTATTCATCAAATATCTCAAACTCCCAAAGAATATCAGCTAAACTTTCGGCATCTATGTCTTCACTGCCAGAATCAACTATTGTTGTAATTACAGCGATCGCCGCTACCGCTTCTTGTGCATTTAATGATTCTTTGATCGTCTCTTTCGATTTGAAAATATAATCATACTTTGTCATAACTTCTATCTCCTCAATTAATTTGTTGTTTGTACTCAATTACTAGGTTGAGAAATCCGGGTTTCAATATCTTCCAAAGTCCGCAATAATAGGCGATTTGCCTGTAATTGCCAACCCCATTTCTGAATCCTAAAGGCTGCTACAGTCCCCCCAATAGCTGCTAATAAGCCAATGGGTTGATTCAGGGAAATACCCAATAACAAACCCAAACCAGCAATTCCCCAAAATGGCAAAGCTACGGTTTGTCTTTGCTCTTCCACAATTTCTGCAATTTTACCAGATGGTATTGTAGCTAATAATGTCGCTCTTAGTTGCCTCTGTTCTGCTAATGGTACTGATAGACTAATCTTGCGGCGGAGTTTTTCCATTTTGCGGGCATCAGTGCTATACTCCGTAAGTTCATCTTCTGCCATTTTTAACAATCGCTCTAATTGTGACATAGTAAATTAAGTTTTCTGAAGGTGTTAGAGCTATTATTCTACATTTGTGGACAACAAGATCGACAACTATATCCCCGACTTCTCTAAGAAGTCGGGGATATAACCCGTTTTTGCAAAAATACCTGAAGAACATCATGAGAAAAAATTGGTTTCGATTAGGCATAATAGGCATATTTCTACTTTCCTTGAGCTTACGTTTTTGGGGACTAAGCCGATTTAATACTTTAGTATTTGATGAGGTTTATTTTGCTAAATTTGGTAACAACTATCTGACCCATACACCATTTTTCAATGCTCATCCACCATTAAGTCAATATCTGATTGGGTTAGGGATTTGGATGAGTCAATATATTCCTATTGGTCGAGATACTGTCAATAGTCTCACAGATTCTTTATTATCTCCTTGGAATTATCGGTGGGTAAATGCGCTCACTGGTTCATTAATTCCCGTAATCGTGACTTTATTAACTTATCAATTTAGTTATCGTCATCGGTTTGCTTTATTAGCAGGATTTTTTACAGCTTGTGATGGATTATTTTTAGTAGAATCTCGTTATGCTTTAAGTAATGTCTATATAGTTATCTTTGGTTTACTCGGACAATGGTTATTATTATTGGCATTAGATCAGCAAAAACAAAACCGTTGGTTGTGGTTAATGCTCTCTGGCATTAGTTTTGGTGCTTCTATGGGTACAAAATGGAATGGTTTATGGTTTTTAGCGGGTGCTTATGGTGTATGGATAGCAGCCTGGATAATTCGCTGGTTGCAATATGAAGATCATCCATCTCGTAGTCCATTATTTTCTTGGTTACGATTCTTAAATTCTGCGAATAATTCCCCAACGGATACTATAAAATCACCCTTACAAAATCTGACAAAAATAAATATTTGGCAAATGGGTTCTTATTTAGGAATTATTCCCACAATTATTTATAGTCTGATTTGGATTCCTCACCTCCAACTAGATAAAAGATATGGATTTATTGAAGTTCATAAACAAATTTTACACTTTCATCTGCAATTAGGTGGTAATAGTCCTAGCGTTCATCCTTATTGTGCTGCATGGTATAAATGGCCATTATTAACTCGACCAATGGCTTATTATTATCAAACTGCTCAAAGTACCAAGGATTCCTTACCCGTATTTGGACCACCCTTACCTGATGGTGCTGGTAAAGTAATTTATGATGTTCATGCTATGGGGAATCCTTTTCTATGGTGGTTTGGCTTGGCTGCAATGATCTTTTTAATTGGTATGGTAATCATCACAATTACAATGCCGATAATCGCAAAAAAGCGGTTATTTATCCCCAAAAATCTCACCGTTGATACTTGGATTGGCTTATTTTTAGTCATAAATTATGGGGCTAATCTCCTCCCTTGGGTGGAGGTAACAAGGTGTGTTTTTATCTATCATTATATGTCTGCTGTTGTATTTACATTTATAGCGATCGCTTGGGTTGTTGATCAATGTCTGCTGAGTTATCATCGGCAAATTCGGGCAGTAGGTGTGACTATAACTTTTGTCATTATTGCTGCTTTCATCTTCTGGATGCCTATTTATCTAGGTTTACCCATTTCTGCTGATGGATATAGAATGCGGATGTGGTTTAGTTCCTGGATTTAATAGAAATTTCTTAATATATATACACAAATCCTGTAGCTTCAATCATGTAAATTTTTACATTTCTTATCTATATATTTGGTGACAGCTAGTTCTTCTGTGTAAGAATATTAAGTAAGAGAAACTATAACTATGGGCTTTGCCACTATCACAGGTACTGAATCGAAAAGAATTTTTATAGGTGTGAGGAGTTTAGATTAAACCCGTAGGTTTTATGCTCCAAAATTATAGGGAAAGGGTTTTATGGATATCAATGTCAAGCAGCAGCATATTAATATCACCAGCTTAAAAGAAGCACCAATACATTTGGTTAGTGAAATTCAGCCTCATGGGGTTTTGTTAGTCTTACAAGAGCCAGATTTACAAATATTACAAGTTAGTCAAAATACTTTCAGCACTTTTGGCATATCGCCAGAAGATATACTGCAACAGGAATTAGAAGATTTACTAGATCCTTACCAAATCCAGAAAATCAAATTTTGGTTGTCAGAAGAAAATCTGGATTTTATTAATCCTACAAAAATTTGGATTAAGAAAGAAGGGGATGAATACACAATATTTGATGCCACTTTCTATCGTAACTCTGAAGGATTTTTAATCTTAGAATTAGAACCTACAGCATCTCAAGAAAATATTCCTTTCTTGAGTTTTTATCATTTAGCTAAATCCTCAATTAATCGCTTAGAAAAAAGTAAAAGTCTCCGTGATTTTAGTCAAATAATTGTGCAAGAAATCCGCAAAATAACCGGATTTGACAGAGTAATGTTATATAAATTCTGTGATGATGCACATGGTTCTGTGATTGCTGAAGAAAAAATAGCTACTTTAGAGTCTTATTTAGGATTACATTATCCAGAATCAGATATTCCTCAGCCAGCACGACAATTATTTCTAGAAAATTCTATTAGAGTTATTCCCGATACAAATATTCAATCATCAGCCGAACTTTTCCCTAGAATTAACCCAGTTAGCGGACAACCCATTGATTTAACTAATTCAATTCTCAGAAGTGCTGCACCATGTCATCTAGAATATTTACATAATATGGGCGTGGCTGCATCTTTGACAATTTCCTTAATTAAGGATCACAAACTTTGGGGTTTAATTGCTTGTCATCATCAATCACCCAAATATGTTTCCTATGAATTACGAAAAGCTTGTGAATTTTTAGGAAGAATCATATTTTCAGAAATTTCTGGCAAAGAAGAAACTGAAGATTACGACTATCAGCTAAATTTAAACCATATTCAATCACTATTGGTTGAATATATGTCTCAAGAACCGAACTTTATTGATGGTTTAGTCAAAAATCAAATAAATCTGCTCAATTTAACTAATGCTGAAGGTGCAGCCATCTATTTTGGTGGGAAATATACTCTGATTGGTAATACTCCTCAAGAAGAAGAATTGAATTTCTTAGGAGAATGGCTGAGAAACAATGGAGAAGACGATGTATTTTTCACCGATTCTTTACCGCAAATCTATCCAGAGGCGATTAGCTTTAAAAATGTGGCGAGTGGTTTATTAGCTATCCCCATCTCTGGGAAAAATTATATATTATGGTTTCGACCAGAAATGATTCAAACTGTCAATTGGGGTGGAAATCCCCATCAGGCTTTTTCAGTTGATGAATCTGAAGGAAATGTCCGTTTGTGTCCCCGTAAATCATTTGAATTATGGAAAGAAATAGTTCAATTAACATCTTTACCCTGGCAAAATGTAGAAGTTAAAGCTGCATTAGAATTACAAAAATCCATCATCAATATTATCCTCCGTCAAGCTGATGAATTAGCCCAATTAGCTGAAGATTTACAACGTTCTAATGTAGAATTGAGAAAATTTGCCTATGTCGCTTCCCATGATTTGCAAGAACCATTAAATCAAGTAGCCAATTATGTGCAGCTTTTGGAAATGCGCTATGAAGCAGAACTAGACGCAGATGCAAAAGAGTTTATTGGCTATGTTGTCGAAGGTGTAATTTTAATGCAGACCTTAATTGATGACGTACTCGCATACTGCAACGTAGATACATTAGGAATTACTTTTCAAGTTACCGAAGTCGAAACAGCTTTAAATCGGACCTTGAAGAATTTACGTCAACGCATTGCGGAAACCGGCGCAATTATTACCCATGATCCCTTACCCGCAGTTATGGCTGATGAAACACAGTTAATCCAGCTATTTTTGAACCTCATTGGTAACGCGATCAAATTCCACAGTAGTCAACCACCAAGGATTCATATTAGTGCGAAAAGATTGGAAGATGAATGGTTATTTTCAGTTCAAGATAACGGGATTGGCTTAGATCCGCAATTTAGCGATCGCATTTTTACCATCTTTCAACGTCTACACACCAGAGATAAATATCCGGGTACAGGAATAGGTTTGGCTATTTGTAAGAAAATAATTGAATGTCATCGCGGACGAATCTGGGTAGAGTCACAACTCGGTCGGGGTGCGACTTTTTACTTTACAATTCCCGTCAGAGGTTGTAATCATGAGCGTCAAAATGGCAGAAACACACAAAATTATCTTTTTAGTGGAGGACAATAAGGCTGATATTCGTCTCATTCAAGAAGCATTAAAAACCAGTTTATTACCTCATCAAGTAATCACAGTTAGGGACGGTGTAGAAGCTATGAATTACCTCCACCAAGAAGGAGAATATGCTAACGCACCACGTCCTGACTTGATTTTATTAGACTTAAATTTACCCAGAAAAGATGGTAGAGAGGTATTAGCAGAAATTAAATCCGATCCTCAACTCAAACGCATTCCCGTCGTCATTTTAACAACCTCAAAAAATCAAGATGACATTTTCCATAGTTACGACTTACACGCTAATTGCTATATTACCAAATCTCGTAACCTGAGTCAGTTATTCCAAATCATCCAGAGTATTGAGAAATTTTGGTTTTCTACCGTTACCTTACCATTAGAATAAAACTACCGAATCAGGAGATAGGGGCGCAGGGCCTGCGCCCATTCAGGAAGAAGAAAGAATTAGGAATAATAGTCTTTTACTTTCTGGCTCTTACTGTAAATTTTATATCTCCTATAAGTAGATACTACTACATTCAATATATCCTTGAAAACTAATCTAATAAAAGTCTATTTAACCAAGAACTCGCAAAAGGTAAAACCAGGAAATGATTACCGCAACTTCCACACTAAAAATCCTCTTAATTGAAGATAACTTAGCAGAAGCCAGGTTATTGCAAGAGTTTATTAAACTCACAAAATCTCAAAATTTTGGTTTAGTTCACGTCCAAAGACTTCAAGACGGAATCAAACAATTAAATAGCCAAAAATACGACGTAATTTTATTAGATTTGACCCTTCCTGATAGTCAAGGATTATGTTCCATTCCTCAGTTACTTCAGCAAAATCCTAGCAATCCCATCATAGTTCTGACTAACACAAATGATGAAGAACTAGCCATTGAAGCAGTGAGACAAGGAGCGCAAGATTATCTAGTCAAAAGGCACGTAAATCCAGATACATTGGTACGTTCTGTGCGATATGCTGTAGAACGCAAACAATTTTTAGAACAATTAAATCAAATTAATCAAACATTAGAAACTCAAGTCGAAGAAAAAACCACAGAACTCTTAAAATCCCAAGAAATTAATCAGCTTAAATCTGAATTTATGGCTATGCTTTCCCATGATATTCGCAATCCTCTAAACACCATTCTTCTCGCGGCTGGATTACTAGAAAAATATCAAAAAGAACTGACAAATAATTCCCAAATTGACTATGTACAACTCATCCGCTCTGCCATCAAAAATGTATCACATTTAGTAGATGAAGCCTCACTAATTGGTAAATCTGATTCTGGACAACTAGCATACCAACCACACATACTCAATTTAGAAAACTTATGCTCTGAATTAGTAGAACAATCTCAATTACCTGCCCAAGAACAACAATTGAACCTAATTTTCACCAGTTCTGAACACTGTTTTGAATTCCTGGGAGATGAAACCCTCTTAAAGCATATTATCAATAATTTACTCAATAATGCCATTAAATATTCAATTCCCGGAGGTACAGTTCTATTTGAATTAATTAAACAAGAAAAAACCGTAATTTTGAGATTTCAAGATCAGGGAATTGGTATGAGCGAAAAAGACCAAAAAAAATTATTTCAACCATTTCACCGGGGAGAAAATGTAGGCATAATTCCTGGTACTGGTCTAGGATTAACAATCGTCCAACAGTGCGTTATAGCCCACAGAGGGGAAATTACAGTTAATAGTCAAGTAGGAGTAGGTTCAACTTTTACAGTGACTTTGCCGATAACAAAATAGATCCCCGACTTCTTAGAGAAGTCGGGGATCTAAAAAATATTGAATTATATTAAACTACCGCTTCTGCCTTTTCTGCGACTTTTTCCTTCACAGGTACATAAGGTTTTTCCGCACCTTGGGCTAAATACGCAGCTAATTGACTTTCGATTTCATCGCGGACAATTTGCCGATATTCCATAAAATGCTCAATGTGGGCGCAGGTAGAAACGTATTGTTCGATTACCTTGGGATTATGCTTGAGAATGCTAAACAAATGATGCCAGAATTTCCAGCGAGTTTGTCGTTTAAATCCTTGTCGCCAAATCACAATGAGTAAGGCCCTGACAACTACCCATTCTGGTGTTTTTGCCGGTGCTGTCCACTTGGGAGAACCCAACATCATAAAACAGCGATAGGTGCGATCCAAGTAAGCAGTCGGGTCATATAAAGCACAGAAGGCTTCCACATATTCCCTAGCCAATTCTTCTAGAGGACGGGTAGGAATAAAATTCATCAATGTGGTTTGATTGATGTTCCCGTCTTGGTTTTCTCGCAATCTGCCTTCTTTAGTTAAACGATGCCACAACGCAGTATTGGGTAACGCCTGTAACATGGCAAAGGTAGTAGAAGGAATAGCTGCGAGTTCAGCAAAACGGACAATGCGATCGCCTGCACCCGCTTTTTCACCATCAAAACCAATAATAAACCCAGCCATTGGCCGCAGTCCAGTTCTGATAATGGTTTCTACAGATTCAGTTAAGGAACTGCGAGTATTTTGAAACTTCTTAGTTAGTTGTAAACTATCTTCATCTGGGGTTTCAATCCCCAAAAATACCGCTTTAAAGCCACAATCAACCATCAACTCCATCATTTCTTGGTCTTGTGCCAAATCAATGGAAGCTTCCGTGTCAAAATTGAACGGATATTGATGTTCTTCCATCCAAACTTTTAACTCTTTCAGCAACAACTTCACATTTCGCTTGTTGCCAATAAAGTTATCATCCACCATAAACACACCCCGCCGCCAACCCAAATCATAGAGATAATCCAACTCGGCTAACAGTTGTGCAGGAGTTTTGGTTCGGGGTTTGCGTCCATATAAAACAATGATGTCGCAAAACTCGCACTGGAAAGGACAACCCCGGGAAAACTGCACCGACATCATATCATAGGCATTAAACTCTAATAAATCAAAGCGGGGAATAGGTGTACTGGTAACATCAGGTTTTTCAGCAGCCCGGAAAACTCCCGATTTTTCTCCCCGTTGCACAGCTTCCACAAACATGGGTAAAGTCAGTTCCCCTTCATCAAGAATCAGGTAATCTGCCCCTGCTGCTTCCACTTCATGGGGTGTAGAGGTAGGATAAGGACCACCCAAAGCCACCAGCTTACTGCGTCTTTTCGCTTCCCGAATTTGCTCAAGTAAGTCTTGTTTTTGGACAATCATGGCGGAGAAAATCACCATATCTGCCCATGCCCATTCTTCCTCAGTAGCAGCGCGGATGTTACGATCTACAAGCTTAAACTCCCACTCTTGGGGCAAAATTGCCGCTACCGTCACCAAACCCAATGGTGGCAACAAAACCTTTCTGTCAACTAGCGCCAGAATTTTCTCATAAGACCAAAATGTACTTGGAAATATTGGATAAACTAGCAAAACACGCATAGTATCACCCCTCACGATTTATTTGTGATCTAACTGTAACTAAAATTCAGACTAATTGACTTTTTTCTCAAGCCTGTTGTATGTGAGAATGTCAGAATCAAGATGTCCAGGATTTAAGGATTTACAGGATGAAGACAGTAATTTTCTCACTAATTACGTATCATCACTTGTACAAACCTCGACTTGATACTTCCTTCCCATTCCAAAATTACTCATGTTTTTTCTCTGTGTTCTCTGTGCCTCTGTGGTTCGTTATTAAAAATTTAGGTAATTTAATAGTAGGATAAGAGTAACTAGCAACTTGGGTGAAGATAATTTTTTATGGATAGTACAAGTTCGGAAAATATTAAATCTAAATATAAGCTAGGTCAGTTTGTTCTGGGAAAAGTAGAATTTCATACACCCTTTGGCGTTTTTGCTCAGAAATGATCTAATTTGAGCGATCGCAAAAATTTCCTATTGACAAATTGACAAAAAAGTGATGTTAAACCTGGCAATGTTATTAATTTTAGTGATATTTAGGGTTTGCTGATAGCGCAGCGTGGCGTTAGCCATACTCCTGAATGGGCGCAGTCCCTGCGCCCCTACTCCCTGATAGCGCAGCGTGGCGTTAGCCATACTCCTGAACTTCGATATATCGTAGGGGTTTAGCTCATGCTTTACCCTTACATATCTCATCAATTACAGGATGGTTTAATGCTGATGTAGAGATCTTTCATGAACCGTCTCTACAACGTGGTTTGCCTTTTTACGTTTCTTTACACAGTTTGGTTTTATTGTGTTCACCTACTTGTAATCTATCAAGTTAATCTTATTATCATCCTGTAAATCCTTAAATCCTGGATGTCCTGATTCTGACAAAGGTTAGTTTCAGGACGCTCGATTTTACGTCATGCTGGTACATGGGTAAGGGAAATTAAATTTCAACTTTCAAAACTTTGACTAAGAAACCCCATTTATCTGCTGCTTCCTCAATAATTTTTGCTGTTGGTTTACCAGCACCATGTCCTGCCTTCATGTCAATTCTAATTAATACAGGTGCATCACCACTATGCGCTGCTTGTAAAGCCGCAGCAAATTTAAAACTGTGAGCAGGTACTACACGATCATCATGATCTGCGGTAGTAATTAACGTAGCTGGATAAGCTGTTCCCGGCTTCAGATTATGCAAAGGTGAATAAGCATATAAAGTTGCGAATTCTTCTGCGTTTTCTGAAGAACCATATTCAGCCACCCAAGCCCAGCCAATGGTAAATTTATGGAAGCGCAACATATCCATAACGCCTACTGCGGGTAGGGCTGCACCAAACAAATTAGGGCGTTGTGTCATGCAAGTACCCACCAATAAACCACCATTACTACCTCCACCAATAGCTAATTTTCCAGGTTGGGTGTAATTATGAGCAATTAACCATTCAGCCGCAGCAATGAAATCATCAAAAACGTTTTGCTTTTGCAATTTCATTCCTGCTTGATGCCATTCTTCTCCATATTCACCACCACCACGTAAATTAGGAACAGCATAGACTCCTCCCATTTCTAGCCATATTAAAAGGCTAACAGAAAAACTTGGTGTTAAGGAGATATTAAACCCACCATATCCATAGAGGTAAGTAGGATTGTTACCATCTAATTTAATTCCTTTTTTGTGAGTAATAAACATTGGCACTTTTGTACCATCTTTACTTGCATAGAAAACCTGTTTTGTCTCGTATTCATCAGCATTGAAATCTACTTCTGGCTGACGGAAAAGTTCACTCTTACCTGTTTTCATGTCATAACGATAAATAGTTCCAGGGGTAGTAAAGCTGGTAAAACTATAAAATGTTTCTGTATCATACCGTTTACCACTAAATCCGCTGGCTGCACCAATTCCGGGTAATTCTACTTCTCGAATAAAATTACCTTTGAGATCAAATATCTTAATTTGGCTTTGGGCATCTTGTAAATAATCAGCCACAAATTGATTATTTAAGACACTGACACTTTCTAATGTTTCTAGTGCTTGAGGAATAATTTCTTGCCAATTTTCGGGAGTTGGTTTTCTCGTGTCAATGGCAATAACTCTACCTTTTGGAGAATTGAAATCTGTGCGAAAGTAGAAAACATAATCGTCATTATCAATGAAGCTATAATTTGCTAAAAATTGGTTAATTAGTTCGATTACTTCAGAATTTTGATTTGTTAGATCCTTGTAAAAAACTAAGTTTTTGGAGTCAGTTCCTAGCCAGATTGAAATTATCAAATATTTGCCGTCTTCCGTGACATTCCCAGTAAAACCCCATTCTTTTTCATCAGGACGATGGTAAATTAAGATGTCTGTTGATTGGGGTGTACCAAGTTGATGATAATAAAGTTTTTGGTAATAATTAACATCTTCTAATTTGGTTTTTTCATTTGGTTCATCATAACGACTGTAGAAAAACCCTTGATGATCATGAGTCCAAGAAGCACCGGAAAATTTAATCCATTGGAGATAATCTTGTAAATCTTCACCTGTGGCAATATTTCTAACTTTCCATTCTTGCCAATCTGAACCAGAACTAGATAAACCATAGGCTAAAAGTTGACCATTTTCACTGATGGAAATTCCTGAAAGGGCAATTGTACCATCTTCTGAAAGTTGATTAGGATCAAGTACAATTCTTGGTTCTGCATCTAAAGTTGGCAGAGTATAGAGGACACTTTGATTTTGCAGTCCATCATTTTTGAAATAAAAGTAACTTTCACCTTCTTTAAAGGGAGTTCCATATTTTTCATAATCCCAAAGTTTTGTTAGCCGCTGTTTGATTTTTTCTCTGGCAGGAATTTCGTTTAAATAGCTAAAGGTAACTTGATTTTGGGCTTCTACCCAAGCCTTTGTTACGTCTGTATCCGGGTCTTCTAAGGCTCTGTAAGGATCGGCGATCGCCATTCCGTGATAATTATCCACCTGCTCACTTTTGCTAACAGTAGGATAGGTCAGAGGTTGGTTAAAGTTAGACATAAATTTAGGATAAATTGTACTAAATTGCTAATACCAATTTTATATGAGTCCGCACAAAATCATCAAATCTGTTAATTCATCTGCGTTTATCTGCGGTCAATTATTTCTGATCTCTGATTATATGCAGATTCATCTTATTTTGGTATAAATTAATTAATAACATAAAAAAGCCATTATTTGCAATATTGACTCGTTCTCAAACAAGAAAGATAAGAAGGTTACTAACTGAAGGTATCGCTGAGAATTTATGCATCTCTTTATGATTTTGACAGAATGACTATCTTTTTGCGACCAAATAGCATTATGATCAATAGCGATTAATTTGTGTAACCTGGAGATAAAATTGGCAGTCATGCAAAAATTCGCTCAATCTATAGCTTTGATGCCACCTGCAAAAATTTTTACTGTGGGACTATCTTTCTCTCTGGTAACGGGACTTTATGCTTGTGGTAAGAGACAAAATTCTGGTATCAATCTTCAAAATTTCAATATTGGTGCTAATGTAACACAGATTCAAAAAATTACCCAAAAAAATCAGGACACGACAGTTTACATTCAAGGTAAAGTAGAAAAGTATGCTCCATTAATCAAGAAAAAATCATATCAAATTAACGACTCAACTGGGAAAATTTGGGTAATCACTAATCAGGGTAATTTCCAAGTCGGAGAACAGGTAGTATTGAAGGGTAATGTTCAGTATCAAAGTGTGCCTTTGGCTGGTAAAGAATACGGTGAAGTTTATTTAGAGGAAAAGTAATTTATGAACAGTCAACTAGCTTATGTAGCCGTTGCCATTCTCTATCGAGAGAATAAGTTTTTAATGCAATTACGGGATAATATTCCTAATATTATAGCTCCTGGTTGTTGGGCTTTATTCGGTGGACATATAGAACCAGGAGAAACTCCAGAAATAGCTGTTCAACGCGAGGTTGTCGAAGAAATTGGTTATGAGTTGACTGACTTTACAAAATTTGGAATTTATAGCGATGAAAAAGCTGTGCGTTATGTATTTCAAGCACCATTGTTAGTCCCAGTGAGTCAACTTGTACTTTCTGAAGGGTGGGATTTAGATTTATTAACAGCAGCAGATATTGACAAGGGTGAATATTATTCTCAAAAAGCCGGAGATATTAGACCTTTAGCAACTTTGCCTCAGAAAATTATGCTGGATTTTATCAAAACTCTATAGTCTGATAATCCGATTCACGAACTTTTTGAGTTTTCCAGACATTTTGCCAAAATTATATTATTAATAAATGCCATGCAGCCAGTAAAAAGTCTAACAAATTTACCCAAATGGTTAAACATAGGATTAGCCTTTCCTGTGATTCTTTTAAATGGATGGTTATTAATTCAATTCATTAACTATTTTCAGCCTTTGGTTAGCGTTATTTCCGTTGCTATTCTTCTGGCTTTTGTACTAGATTACCCCATTCAACTTCTCCAAAAACGGGGAGTACCTCGAATTTTAGCAGTTGTAGTGGTATTACTGTTATCTATTATTATTTTGGGTGCTGTAGGTGTAATTCTGCTACCACTTATTCTGGAACAATTGAATGAGTTAGCTAATCTTCTTCCCTATTGGATAGAATCGGCAACTCAACAAATAGAAGCTTTGCAAAATTGGGCAGCTACTCAGCAACTACCAGTAAATTTAAGTGGATTAGCTGGTGAAATTTTAGGAAAAATATCAAGTCAATTGCAATCTTTTACTGGGAAAATTTTAGGTTTTGCTTTCGATACTATTGGCAATTTATTGAATTTATTAATTACCATAGTTTTGACTATTTATTTAGTATTGAATGGGGAAAGTTTATGGAATGGCATTTATCTTTGGTTTCCCCCAGAAACAGCGAAAAAGGTGCGAGAATTACTGCGAGAAGATTTTAATAATTATTTCATTGGTCAAGCTACTTTAGGGGCTATTTTAGCCGTATCCATAACATTGGCTTTTGTCGTTTTACGAGTGCCTTTATCACTACTTTTTGGCATAGGAATTGGTTTGTTTTCCCTATTTCCTTTTGGTACTGGTATTGGTATTGGTATTGTTAGTTTATTAATAACTTTAAAAGACTTTGGTTTAGGGTTAGAGGTTGCGGCTATAGGTGTGGCTATTGATCAAATTAATTCTAATATTATTGCCCCACGTATTTTAGGAAATTTAACTGGTTTAAATCCTGTATGGGTGGTAATTTCTTTATTAATAGGCGCAAAGTTAGGCGGTGTATTGGGGTTATTGGTTGCTATTCCTCTTGCTAGTTTTATTAAAGATATCGCTGATACTTGGCGTAATGGTAAATTTAATAAAACTGCTGTTGATAGTGAGTAAATGACAACACCTTTATTTCCTGATTTTGTTTGTCTTGTTGGCAGTTTATTTGTTTAAATTGATAAAAATGTCTGGGACACAATTCCCCAACTTTTAATTAGATTGGGGGAAAATAGTATTCTGTAGGTACAGGCACAAAAATCAAGAAAGTGATTACAATACTCAAGGTGAAATCTAATTCTCTTGAGTGACTAAAGTTATGGAAAATTTTGTTTTTTACAACCCAGTTAAAATCCTGTTTGGTAGGGGTCAAATCGCTAATATTGGTTCAGAAATCCCGGCGAACGCGAAAATTCTGATTACTTACGGTGGTGGTAGTATTAAAGCTAATGGGGTTTATGATCAAGTAAAATCGGCATTGGCTGGTAGAAATGTATTTGAGTTCGGCGGTATTGAACCCAATCCTCATTTTGAAACTTTGATGCAGGCGGTTGAGTTAATCCGCAAAGAAGGTATTGATTTTCTGTTGGCTGTGGGTGGTGGTTCTGTTGCAGACGGGACTAAGTTTATAGCGGCTGCGGTTTCTTTTGTGGGCGACCCTTGGGATATTTTAGCTCATGGCGCACCAGTAACGGCGGCTTTACCAATGGGGGTGGTTTTGACTTTACCTGCGACTGGTTCAGAAATGAATACAAATTCAGTTGTGACTAAGTGGGAAACTAAAGAAAAGTTATTTTTCGCTAGTCCCTTGGTGTTTCCGAAATTTTCCGTTCTTGACCCAGAAACAACTTTCTCCCTGCCTCCTCGGCAAATTAGCAATGGTATTGTTGATGCTTTTACTCATGTGATGGAGCAGTATTTGACCTATCCGGTGAATGCACCATTACAAGACCGCATGGCTGAATCAATTTTACTAACTTTGATTTCAGAAGGACCCAAAACTTTAGCAAATCCTACAGATTATGATGCGCGGGCAAATTTGGTTTGGTCGGCGACAATGGCATTAAATGGGTTAATTGCGGCTGGTGTACCTCAAGATTGGACGACTCACATGATAGGTCATGAGTTGACAGCGTTACATGGTATGGATCATGCTCAAACTTTGGCGGTTGTGTTACCTGGAACTTTGACGATTAGACGCGATCGCAAGTGGCAAAAACTTCTACAATATGCAGATAGAGTTTGGCAAGTTGTCGGTGGTTCGGAGGAAGAACGGGTAAATGCCGCAATTACTAAAACTCGTGATTTCTTTGAATCAGTTGGTGTTCGCACTCATTTATCTGATTATGGTGTGGGAGTAGAAACTATTCCCGCAGTTATCAAAAATTTAGAAAAACATGGGATGACCGCTTTGGGGGAAAATAAAGACGTTAACCCCCAAGTTGTGGAACAGATTTTAGCTCTTTGTGCTTAAAAGTTAAATCCGCAGGTCAGACGTTTGATTTGTTTGTCTGACCTGCATTAAGTCGGTTGGCGGAGAAATTGGTAGAAATGTAAAAATATTATCGAAATCCTAAAATTTTAATCAGCAATGGGACAAAGAACATCCCATTGAAAAACCGATGCTGATGCAGCCAAATTATTAGAAGGGGCAGTAGAAAATGATAGTATTTAAGAAAAGAGTTAAAAACCTAACACCAACCCATCTGCGTTAATCAGCGTCCATCTGCGTTTGCAATCTCATTGATGAAAATGTTAACCCAATTTGAAAAATTACCCTTTTTGCAAAAATTATGTTGGCAAAGAGAAAATACCGAAGATCTTACTCCTTTAGAAATACTGAGAATATATGAACGCGGGTGGCACTACCGGGGAGTTTTAGGCGACTTAAGCCAAATAGAAACCTTATTTGTGCAACAATTAGCTCAATATTATCATTCATGGTTAGGAGCGAAAATGTTTGAGAGGGAGTTTCATCAAAAAATTTTAAATGTTCTTAATCAATTAAAGGCTAATTTTTTATTAGAGTGTGGCGCATATTTTGGCGGTGGGACTCTGGTTAGTTTAAATCATGGAGAATATAGATTAAGCAAAGATATAGATTTTCTCTGTTCTACTGGTACAGGCTACCGATTACTACGACAAAAAATAGCTGAAAATCAATATAATGCCCTTTTCAACACTCAAAATAATCTCAATCTACCCGGACAAATTAAAGCTGACCAGTACGGAATAAGATTTGCCATTATAGTTGATGAAACCCTGATTAAATTTGAGATAATTATGGAAGGACGGATTGAATTGGGAGAAGCAAATTATCCCATTTGGTCGCCTGTCCCATGCTTAAATCAAATTGACAGTTTTGCAGAAAAACTTTTAGCTAATTCTGACAGATGGAATGATTCCTCAGTAGAGTCGAGAGATTTGATTGATTTGGCTATGCAAAGGCTCAATTCTCCCATTCCTCAAGTAGCTATTGAGAAGGCAGAATCAGCTTATCCTGTAATTGAACCTTTAAAAAAAGCGATACTTTTTTTCCAAAATCACCCCAATTATCGAGACAAATGTTTTACGGCTTTGCGAATTGCCGAACCCAGTAAAATTATTGATGGTATTGATTTAATTGCGACTGATTTCGACTTAAAAAAGACACATAGAACTTTTAGCGAATTTCAACAAGACGTGGAATGACAATTAATCGCTTTTCTTCGTGGCGAACAAAATTAGATCAATCATTCCTGAATTTGAAAAGTATTCGCTTTGACTAATTAAAAATAACATTATTACGGCTATCGTAGCAATTATCCTTGCTACTATCATTTGTGAAGGTAATCTTGTTAGAACGGACTCAGAAGTTTCACCGATTCCCTAGTGGAAACCGAGGCGATAACGGGCAAGGATAGTGACCCAGGCTCTAGAACCTCAAAGCAAACTTACGAGTAAGGTCAATCAGAGAGCGAATTATAAGCAATTGACGCTATTTGACCTTGGTTATACTGCAAACGGTTCATAGTTTAACCAAGTATGAAACCCCTCTGGTAAACCTCTCCTTTGCACCCCTCCCTTACCCTCCCCTACAAGGGAGGGAAAAGGAGCAGCTTTTATAATTGGAGAGGCTTTGAACTTGTTCTTTGTATGATAAAAAAGTCCAGCTTTTAGCCGTTTTGAGTATAACTACATTAGTTGTGTATCCCTAAGTGAAAATTGGAAAAGTTGTAAGTGCGATCGCTACTAAGGTAGAATATTCAAAGTCCAGTAAAAACTTCCCTACCACAAGATAATACTGGGAAGACTTTGTTGTTTGTGGTAGCTTCAAACCCAAAGGAAGTCAGGAAAACCACAATTAGCGGCAGCAAAACTCTAAATGTACCTGTTTCTACGGCTAACAGGTTGCAAAATTGGCATTTTTGAGATTCCAGTTTAGCTTGGACATTGGCTATGACTTCATACATTTGTTTTTCTGGTAGTACAATTATCAGTAAAAATTAATCTAATAACTATAGTTTCTTGTTAAGTTAAATTAAATCACAGTGATAATTACCCCAAATTTATCGGGTAAGTTGAGTTTTTGTATCAAATAAGCAGGGTTAACGGAGTAATACAGACAATGCAGCAACTTGTAGACCAAATTAAAACAATTGATTTTCAAAGTGAAATATATAAAGATGCCTATAGCCGCATCAATGCCATTGTAATTGAAGGGGAACAGGAAGCCCACGAAAATTACATTACATTAGCTCAACTACTGCCGGCACAGGAAAAGGAACTAATTGCTCTCTCGAAAATGGAAAGTCGCCACAAAAAAGGATTTGAAGCCTGTGGACGGAACTTAAAAGTGACTCCAGATTTAGAATTTGCGAAAAAGTTTTTCTTGGGACTGCATGACAATTTCCAAACCGCAGCCAAAGAAGGCAAAGTCGTGACTTGCCTTTTGATTCAATCATTAATTATCGAATGTTTTGCGATCGCTGCCTACAATATCTATATTCCTGTGGCTGATGATTTTGCTCGTAAAATCACAGAAGGGGTAGTAAAAGAAGAATACAGCCATCTCAACTTTGGTGAAGTGTGGTTGCAAAAAAACTTTACAGAATCCAAAGCCGAATTAGAGCAAGCTAACCGCCAAAACCTGCCTCTAGTATGGAGAATGCTCAATCAAGTAGCAGATGATGCCAAAGTTTTAGCTATGGAAAAAGACGCTTTAGTAGAAGATTTTATGATTCAATATGGTGATGCCTTAAGTAACATTGGCTTCACTACCCGTGATATCATGCGTCTTTCTGCCTACGGACTTGTAGCCGCTTAATAATGCCCTTAGGGTGACAACTATGTTACCCTAGGTTTTGGGGGCAGGGGGCAGGGAGCAGGGAGCAGGGAGAAAAAGGATTTATACTCAAAGCGGTTGGGAGATGGACTTTTGTAAAATCACGAAAACACCGTGTTTGTAGGGGGTTTAGCAAGAGCTTCATTGGTGTCAATTTAAGCTACAGATGGTTTATTTGTTTGGCTGACAGACCCACCCTGAAATGGATTATGGCTAACGCCACGCTACGCTATCAGGGCTAATAAGTAATTGGACAAAAATATTTACAGTCATTGCGAGCGAAGGGAAGCAATCACAACCCTGGCAATTGCTTCATTTCACTTCGTTCCATATGGCTAACGCCACGCTGCGCTAACGCAATGACATTGTGCAATTAATTCTGTCTCACTACTTATCTAAAGTTTACTCAAAAATTTCTGGGTTATTTAGGGCTTGCTGATAGCGTATTGTGGCGTAAGCCATATAAAACTGAAACCTTTTATTAATAGGGGTTTCGCTGATTTTTATCACAAGAATGTGCAAGGTTTTGGCAAATGGAGTCTCAAAATTGGTGCATTTTCCTGGGTCGGATTTAGAAAATTGAGGATATCCAGATGGCTGAAACTGTTCCCAGTTAAGAGTTAAGAGTTCCCTGCCCTCACAGACAACTTATTCAGCAAGCCGTACTTAATTACGAATTACGAATTATTTGGACACTTTATGTAGTATTTTTAATAGTTAGACATCATATAGCAGATTGCAGATTGATGCGGTACAGGATCTTAAATTTAAAGCCTGACAACAAGCCTGTTTTACTCCTGACTCCTGAATTCTGCTGTATCTGATTCTAAGTTGGCATAGTTTTTCGATTTCTCTAAAATCTAAAATCTAAAATTGGTTTTGCACGACAGCACACGCCTAATATATCACTCCATGTTTGGTTTAATTGGACATCTGACTAGTTTAGAACACGCTCAATCAGTAGCTCAAGAATTGGGATATCCAGAATATGCCGATCAAGGGCTAGACTTTTGGTGTAGCGCCCCGCCGCAAATAGTTGATCATATCACTGTCACCAGTATCACCGGGCAGAAAATAGAAGGAAAGTATGTAGAATCATGCTTTTTACCGGAAATGCTGGCTAATCGCCGCATTAAAGCCGCAACACGCAAAATTCTTAATGCTATGGCTCATGCTCAAAAGCATGGCATTGATATTACAGCCTTGGGTGGATTTTCCTCAATTATTTTTGAGAACTTTAATTTAGAGCAGTTCAAACAAGTCCGCAATATTAACCTAGATTTTGAACGCTTTACTACAGGCAACACTCATACAGCTTACATTATTTGTCGGCAAGTAGAAGAAGCTTCCAAACAACTAGGGATTGAATTGTCCAAAGCAACTGTAGCTGTGTGCGGTGCAACGGGGGATATTGGCAGCGCAGTCACCCGCTGGCTAGATAAAAAAACAGATGTTCAAGAATTATTATTAATTGCGAGAAATCAAGAACGTCTCCAAGAACTGCAAGCAGAACTAGGACGGGGTAAAATTATGGGATTACAGGAAGCATTACCCCAAGCGGATATTGTCGTCTGGGTGGCGAGTATGCCCAAAGGCGTAGAAATTGACCCAATAACATTAAAACAACCCTGTCTATTGATTGATGGGGGCTATCCTAAAAACTTAGGCACAAAAGTTCAGCATCCGGGGGTATATGTATTAAATGGCGGCATTGTGGAGCATTCCCTAGATATTGACTGGAAAATCATGAAAATTGTCAATATGGATGTGCCAGGGCGGCAATTATTTGCTTGTTTTGCCGAATCAATGCTGCTGGAATTTGAGAAGTTATATACAAACTTTTCTTGGGGGCGTAATCAGATTACCGTAGACAAAATGGAGCAAATTGGTCGTGTGTCCATTAAACACGGTTTTAGACCATTACTAGTTTAGTCATTGGTCATTGGTCAGTGGTCAGTGGCAAAGAAAAGACAACTGACAACTGACAACTGACAACCAACAACTGACAACTGACAACTGACAACGAACATAATTATGGCAACCACTGAGCGCAAACCGCTACTGTTAGATTTTGAAAAGCCTTTAGCAGAACTGGCTACTCGGATTGACCAAATTCGCCAATTAGCTGAAGAAAATGGTGTTGATGTTTCTGGACAAATTCGCCAACTAGAGACGCGGGCGACGCAATTGCGGGAGGAGATTTTTAGCAGTCTGACACCATCTCAACGATTGCAGGTAGCTCGTCATCCCCGCCGCCCTAGCACTTTAGATTATATCCAGTCTATCAGCGATGAATGGATGGAATTACATGGCGATCGCTGTGGTAGCGATGATCCGGCTTTAGTTGGTGGCGTTGGTCGCATAGCTGGACAACCAGTGATGATGTTAGGACATCAAAAAGGTCGAGATACTAAAGACAACGTTGCCCGCAACTTTGGTATGGCTGCTCCTGGTGGCTACCGGAAGGCTCTGCGCCTCATGGAACACGCCAATAAATTTAGTATGCCAATTTTGACCTTTATTGATACTCCTGGGGCTTGGGCAGGCATCGAAGCCGAACATCAAGGACAAGGAGAGGCGATCGCCTATAACCTGCGAGAAATGTTCAGTTTTGACGTACCCATCATTTGTACAGTTATCGGTGAAGGTGGATCTGGCGGGGCTTTGGGTATTGGTGTAGGCGATCGTCTACTGATGTTTGAACACTCAGTTTACACCGTAGCTACCCCGGAAGCCTGTGCCGCAATTTTGTGGAAAGATGCCAGTAAATCTCACTTAGCCGCCGTAGCCCTGAAAATCATCTCCCACGACCTCAAAAACTTGGGTATTATTGACCAAATCCTCCCTGAACCCTTGGGTGGCGCACACTCAGACCCCTTAACAGCGGCTACCAACTTAAAACAAGCCTTAGTGGAAAACTTAGACGAACTCAATCGTCTCACCCCAGCGGAGCGCCGCCAACTCCGTTATGATAAATTCCGTAATATCGGCGTTTTCACAGAACTTGCCCACTAAAAATACTCAAGAAAATGGTATAGAATAATAGCAATGCTATAATTGCCTATGGCTGCTTAAAGATTTTTAACAATCTTCAAGAGCTATAGGCATTTGTATTTACTTGATTTTATGAATTCTGAGCAAAAAAGACGCGCCTTAATTACTGGTGCTAGTAGCGGAATTGGCAGAGCAACAGCTTTAGCATTTGCAAAAGCTGGAATAGATGTAGCATTAGTCAGCCGTTCTCAGGATAAACTAGAGTCTGTAGCTAGAGCCGCACAGGAGTTAGGAGTAGAAGCCCAAGCCTTTTGTCTAGACTTAGCTGAAGTTACCCAAGTTAAATCCAAAATTCAAGGAATAGCTGACGAATTTGGCAACATAAATATTCTCATTAATAACGCTGGAATTGGATATACAGGCAACCTGAGTGAAACACCCTTGGAAGACTGGCAACAAGTCATTGACTTGAACCTCACCAGTGTCTTTCAGTGCATGATGGGAATTTTGCCAGGAATGCGCCAACAAGGGCAAGGCACAATTATTAACATTGCTTCTATAGCAGCCAAACAAACCTTTCCAGGTTGGGGTGCTTACTGCGTCAGCAAAGCAGGACTTCTTTTCCTTTCCCAAACCCTCGCACAAGAAGAACGGGCTAATGGTATTCGCGTCATTGCCATTTGTCCTGGTTCTGTCAATACGGCAATTTGGGATACTCCAACCGTCCAGGCTAACTTTGACCGTTCCCAAATGTTAACTCCAGAAATTGTGGCAACAACAATTTTACATACTGTCTTATTACCACAAGAAGCAGTAATTGAAGAATTGACGATTATGTCTAATGCTGGCGTTCTCTAATTGGTAATTTCCTCATTTATCCCTTTAAATGATTAATTACCACTGACGACTGACAACTGACAACTGAAAAATTACTAAAATTTAATCATGACTATCGCTGGTTCAAACGGTTCTAATACCTCGCAATCGCCTCTGATTCCTGATTTAGCAGAAGCTATCAATGTCCGACCAGACCGCAATACCCATAATGGCAAAGAACCAGAAATACATCCACCCTCGGAAGAAACAATGGATGAGATGATGCAAGCTGTGCGGACAATGTTAGTGGGATTAGGAGAAGACCCTGAACGGGAAGGGCTGCTAAAAACACCTAAGCGCGTAGCTAAGGCGATGAAATTTCTTACCAGCGGCTACAATCAATCTCTAGAAGACCTCATCAATGGTGCGATATTTGATGAAGGACATGATGAAATGGTTTTGGTAAGAGACATTAACTTCTTTAGCCTGTGTGAACATCATATGCTGCCATTCATGGGTAGAGCGCACGTTGCTTATATTCCCAATCAAAAAGTTGTAGGATTAAGCAAACTGGCAAGAATTGTGGAAATGTATTCTCGCCGATTGCAAGTTCAAGAAAGACTAACTCGACAAATTGCTGAGGCACTACAAGCAGTCCTCGAACCCAAAGGTGTGGCTGTAGTCATGGAAGCTACTCATATGTGTATGGTGATGCGGGGGGTTCAAAAACCTGGTTCTTGGACAGTTACCAGTTCGATGGTAGGTATTTTCCAAGAACAACACAAAACCCGTGAAGAATTTTTCAACTTGATTCGTCATCAAGCGTCATTATTTTAATGCGGGATAGGGGTAGGGAGTAGGGGGAGTAGGGGGAGTAG
>NZ_JADEWA010000120.1:0-12528 GCF_015207865.1 Dolichospermum sp. LEGE 00246 | reverse complement strand
GTAATAATGATTCTACTGCTGATGAACAGACAATTAGTAAATATCAAAAATTCATTCACAAAAATGGATGGAAATTGTTTACTTATTGTTATAGGTAAAAAGTAAGTTTTAAATTTGCTTTTTCTTAATTATTAAACTGATTAAATCCGGCCCACAGAATAACACAATGCCTAGCAAATTAAATCTCAATAGTGGTGAAACTCTCCAAAAAGGTGCAACAGGATCACGGGTTAAACAACTCCAAGAAATCTTAAAAGCACTGAATCTAAATCCAGGAACAATAGATGGTGATTTTGGCAATAATACTGTCAAAGCCGTTAAACAATTTCAAAGTCAAAAAGGGCTTGAAGCAGATGGTGTAGTCGGAAAAAATACTCAAAATGCTTTAAATAATGCCCTGGGAGAAGCAACGACAAGCGCAGCATCATCTATATCATCTCCAACTTCTAGCGTTTCCACAAAAGGTTTTGGTGGGATAACTGGAAAACTACCACTTCCAGGTGTTCCTCTCATCAAAGAATTTGAAGGTTGTTATTTAAAGGCTTACCCAGATCCTCTCAGTGGTAATTTACCTATCACTATTGGTTGGGGTACTACTAAAAAAAGAGATGGTAGTAACTGGAAACTAGGTGAAAGCATCACTCAACAAGAAGCAGATGATTTATTGATGCTTCAGCTAGAGAATAGCTATCTACCACCTATGCAAAAAATTCCTGTTTGGAATGAATTAAATGCCAATCAACAGGGTGCTTTATTAAGTTTTGGTTATAACTTGGGTGCTAACTTCTATGGTAGTTCCAACTTCTCAAGCATGACTAGAGTTTTGAGAGATAAAAAGTGGGATGAAATTGAAGAAACTTTTCTAAAATACAGAAATCCTGGTAGCAATGTAGAAGCAGGATTGAAACGGAGAAGACAAGCAGAAGCTAAACTATTTTTAACTCCTGTTAGCTAAATATTAAATTCAATCGGAGACGTTCTATAGAACGTCTCTACATTCAAAAAATACTAATTACTTACCATTGGGACGTTGAATAATCGTTTCTACTATTCGTCGTTTTGCTTGTGGATCAATTCCTACCAAACGCACATATTCACCGTTATATTCAGATAAACAAGATTCTAAAGTAGAAATAGCATCGGAATGGGCATCAATATTAAAAGAACCGCAACTTTGCCAAGAACCTGTCCGAAACCGTCGTTCATCAACGTGTTCAATGCCAATTTTACAACCTTGAGATAAAATTTGGCGAACTTGTTCTTGAGTTTCTAAACTTAAATGAGTAGGTTGATTAATTGTAGGTTTGCTAACTGGACTTTCCACAACAGGTAAACTTGCTTGAGACGCTTTACCGCGATTTAAACGATTATATTCATCTACTAAATGAGAAGTTTCTACCCGTTTTTGTTCACCAACCATAAATTTACCAGACTCAATTAAATGAGAGAGTGTAAAATCTGGTTTTTTAAATGCTGGTGGACCTTCTAAACTATTAACAACTCGTAAAGAGACATTTTCAAAGCCAATTTGATGGATAAAGTTACGAATTTGTTCATCATAAATCCGAGAACGCAAAGCACTAAAAAAGTCAATAGATTGATGGGGAAAAGTATCAACTAATTGGGCAATTTCTCGTTCTGAAAGTCCATCAGGTGCAAAAATTCCCCCCACAATTCCTATTTTATCATCGCGGTTTGGTTCCCAATAAAATTTATCCATTCTCCCATCACGAATTAATGGTGCATAGAGAGTAGAAAAATCATTGCCAGTCACAATAATTGGTACACGACATAAAGGATTGGAATCATAACTTCCCGGTAACTGCACATCTGTGGGATTATCAGCAATATTCATCAATGTAGCATTTACCAACTGAGTATTTACTGTATATTGAGTTCCTTCGTCAAAACGTCCCGCACCGGCATCTAAATCATTAATCATCAGTACGCACATTTTCCCCCGCACTTTGATTAATTCTGCTGTTTCCCGATAACGCAATCGAATTAACCGCGCTGGATCTCCTGCATCTGGACTTTCTAATTCTCCTCCAGATATTAAGGTGACTTCGATACCCATTTTTTCAAAGACTAATTCGCATTGAAAAGTTTTCCCCTCACCTTTGCGTCCATGAATACCTAAAATTAGAGGAACGCGAATCCCAGGAATATTTAAGAAGTTTTTGGTGATATGAACTGCAAGTTTATCAAGAAAACTAGGCGCAATGTAGTAACTCATAGAATGTATCCCTGGTTATGTTTTATTTGTCAGTTGTTAGTTGTCAGTTGTTAGTTGTTAATTATCTAAGTCACTTTCGAGAACAGAGGCTAAAACTTGTTTTGTGTTAATTTGAAATTCTGTAACATTGACTCGATTCAAAAACCAAATTGATATCAACATTCCCACAGCTTCTAATAGAAATACCATGCCATAAGCTAAGACTAAATTATCGGGTAAAAACTTGCGTCCTAAATCTAAAACAGTACCACCAATTACCGTAGCAATGCCTCTAGATAAAGACTGGGCAAGTCCCCAAGCACCAATAAATGTACCGGCGGCTTCAGCAATTGTTAAGTCTAACATTAAAGTAACGGCTGCGGTAGTGACAAAACCAGTAGATAAACCAAATAAAACTAAAGTTGATTTTAGGAGAGATGGATTTGCGGAAAATCCGGAAAACCCTATTAATAAAGCGGCAACTGCTACTAAAATACAACCTAACTTTATAGTCCTTTTTTTACCCAAACGGGGAACAATGAAAAAACCTGTGATTCCATAGGAAATTAATATCCCTGTACCGTAAAAAACGTTGAGTTTGGTACTTTCTGCTAGGGGCATTTTAAATACTTGCCCTGCATAAGGTTCTAAAATGGGATCTTGCATAAACAAGCTGATAGTCATCACTAATAAAAATGTGAAAAATAAGCCTGTTTGTGGACTAGCTGTTAAAATTTTCCAAGCACCTTTTAAGGTGATACCATCTTCCCGATTTCCTTTATTAGCACGGTTTAAGAAACGGGAATATTTGTTTTCAACTCCTACAGTTGCCACAATTGCTAAACTAAAAACGATGCTGGGAACAATTATAAATAGACGATTAATTGCCGCTTGTAAAGTTTCTAGAGGTGCGTTTGTGCTTAATTCCTTTAATAAGCTGGAACTGATAATTGCTCCCACTATAATCCCTACCATTAACATTGACCAAACAATCCCCACAACTTGGGAACGGTTGTCTTCGTCGGAGATATCCACTAATAAAGCGGCAAATGCTGTACCACTAGCACAAATTGCTAAACCGTAAATTGCGAATACTAACCCTAAAACTGCTGTCCAACCGATAGTTTGGGTAGTCCATGTCCAGGTATCACTAAGATTAGCGGCATTTAACTGCCACATTACTTGTACCGCTAAAAAGGCGGCGATCGCAAATATTCCTGCTCCTCCCCACACATAAGCCGTGCGATGATAACCTAAGAAGGGTTTAGCGTCGGACATTTGCCCAAATAAAATCCTTGTCGGTGCTATAAAATAAGGTATTGCTAATACTAAACTACCTATAGTTGCCGGAACTGCAATTTCCTGAATCATGACACGGTTAAGCACTCCCAGAGTCAAGATAGACATCATACTCAACCCCATTTGAAACAATCCTAGCCGAAACATCGTCAAAATATTGACTTTGGGGATAGAGAAGGATTGAGTTGGGGTGTCCAATGTATCATCCATTGCCATAGCTGCTTTTTTGTCTTGTTTTCTAAATAGTAGCACCCTGGGTATATTTCCAAAATCAAATATGAATTCTATATGATCTCAATTAAACAGTAAATTAATTTTAGGAATCCTCACGTTTAATTTTCATTAGAATATAATTCTCTCTATGAATAATTCATCAATTACCATTACTCAGTTATTAGATACAAATTTGGGAGAACTCAGAAAAATCAGTCGAGAAATTTGGTATAGCCACTATTCGACAATTCTCAGTCATGCACAAATCGAATATATGCTCACTAAAATGTATGGAACAGGAGTAATTGAAAACGAAATTCATCACCAAGGAATATTTTATGATCAAGTTTTACATAATTCTGAATTAGTTGGTTATTTATCTTATAGTTCAGAAACGATGAATAATATGAGTTATTTAAAACTACATAAATGTTACTTATTGCCATCACTGCATGGTTTTGGCTATGGTCAAAAGATGTTATTCCATGTTTACCAACAAGCCCAAGCAATGAACCTCAAACAAATAATCCTCAATGTTAACAAAAGGAATGAAAAAGGAATTAAAGCCTATTCTCGATTTGGGTTTAAAATTATTGATAGTCAGATCAAAGATTTTGGTAGTGGATTTGTATTGGATGATTACATCATGGGTTATGATATTTGAATAATTCAATAATTTGTGATTTACTTCATATCAATAAATTATTCAAATTACAAAAAAGGGAACAGGGAACAGATAAGAAACTAAAACAATACAATTGAGGGCGGGGTTACAGCTTTTGCAATTTAATCACTGGATCTCATTCAAGTGCATAAGTAATTGGACAAAAATATTTACAGTCATTGCGAGGGAAGGGAAGCAATCACAACCCTGGCGATTGCTTCATTTCACTTCGTTCCCTATGGCTAACGCCACGCTGCGCTAACGCAATGACATTGTGTAAGTAGGTGGACGTGAAATAACCAAACTGTGTAAAGATATGTAAATTCACCTCGATGGGTTATTGTCGTTGAGTTTTAGCCATTTCAAAAAACGAAATATATTTTGATTTTCCTCCGCCCACCTACTTAATTAATTCTGTCTCACTACTTACCGCCTTACCAGTGTGGCATCACTGAGAAATTATTAATTGATTCTAAAGTTTTTTGATTCTCAAGATATTTCCTTGTACTTTCCTTGTACGGTTATCAACGCCAGAAATCTCTCCCTATTTCCACCCTAACCAAGAAAAGAAGCGGTAGATTAGAGATAGTGTCACTTCTTCAAAAACGGAGAAGTGATCATAAAAATACAGTTGTCTCCATAAATGTGTTATGAGTAAAAAAATACAAGGACTCTTCAAACCCCTATTTAAAACCGTCTTTATCCTTAGCTTAGTGCTAACTTTAGCTTTTAGTCATGCTAATGATGCCTTAGCAGCCCGTAGTGGCGGCAGGATTGGCGGTGGTTCTTTTAGAATGCCTTCTAGCCGCACTTATGCACCTCGGACAAGTATGCCAGGTAATGGCGGCTACTATGCCCCTTATGGCGGTGGTTTTGGATTTCCGTTTCTTTTACCCTTATGGGGTTTCGGCGGTGGTTTTGGTGGGTTGTTTGGGATATTGATCTTTTTTGCAATGGCGAATTTTTTAGTCCAAACCTTTCGCCGTGTCACCAGTGGAGAAACGGAAGAAGTCAGCTATAGCAGCAATCCCTCCGTTTCTGTCACCCGGTTACAAGTTGGTTTATTAGCCCAAGCGAGAGATTTACAACCCGAACTCAATCGCATTGCGGAAACTGCTGATACCAACAGCCCAGCAGGAAGAAGCGAAGTTTTGCAAGAAGCTAGTTTGGCTTTATTGCGTCACCCTGAATACTGGGTATATGCAGGTGGTGGAACTCAACAAGCAAAACTAAATTCCGCAGAATCTCAATTTAATCGGTTGTCCTTAGCCGAACGCAGTAAGTTTAGCGAAGAAACTCTCTCTAATGTTAATAATCAACTCAAAGCTGTTTTAAGTAAAGATGCTTTACCAGGTGAATTCGATAACCCCACTCGTTTGATTAGTGAAGGACCAGGAGAATATATTATCGTCACCTTATTAGCAGCGACTTTGGGTAAATGTGAAATTCCAGCTATTAATAATGCTGATGATTTGCGTCAAGCCTTACGTCAAATTGGTAGTCTTTCTGGTGAACAACTGTTAGCAATTGAAATTTTGTGGACTCCCCAAGCAGAAGGAGATACACTGACATCAGATGACTTGTTTGCGGAATATCCTGATTTGAAATTGGTTTAATTGGGAGTTTTCCCCAACCCCATTGGAGACGTTCAATCAAACGTCTCTACATCTTCTCAAACTCTTACTCTCTGCGCCTCTGCGCCTCTGCGTGAGACAAACTCATTTTGGAAACTTGCCTTCTCGCACTTCCACAGCGTAATCTTGTACAGCTTTGGTAATTGTTTCTCGTAAGTTTGTATAAACCTTGGCGAATGGTGGTTGTTTTTCCGAAAGTCCGAGAATATCAGAAGTGACTAATACTTGACCATCACAGCTAGAACCTGCACCGATGCCGATGGTAGGAATACGGAGTTTTTGTGTAATTTGCAGTGCTAGTTTTGCAGGAATGTGTTCTAATACTATAGCAAAAACCCCGGCTTGTTCGAGAGCGATCGCTTCATTAAAAATTCTTTCTCCTGCTTCCTGGGTTTTTCCCTGTTGTCGTAACCCTAATTGATGGATTGATTGGGGTGTTAAACCCACATGACCCATAACTGGAATCCCCGATTGCACTAACCGGGTAATGGTTTCCACCATTGTGGGATAGCCACCTTCTAATTTTACTGCTTGCGCCCCCGTTTCCTTCAACACCCTACCGGCAGAGTGCATAGCTTGAGAAATACTTTCTTGGTAAGTTAAAAATGGTAAATCAACTACCATTAAAGCGTTTTTGACCCCACGCCGCACAGCTTTAGCATGATGGATCATTTCATCCAAAGTTATTGGTAAAGTAGTTTCATAACCCAGGACAACGGCAAGAGAATCACCAACTAGGATAAAGTCTACACCAGCTAGATCCAAAAGTTGAGCGATCGCATAATCCCAGGCAGTTAACGCAACAATCGCCCGTCCCTGTTGTTTCCATTGAGTTAATTGTTGGGTAGTAACTGCCATAAAGAATTGATCACTGATAATTGTCAATTGTTAATTGTCAACTGATAATTGTCAATTAAGTAAGTAGGTGGGCGTTAAAAATTGTCGTTGGGGCAAGGGAACAGGGAACTCTTAACTGGGAACAGGAAATACAGAATTGATACCTACTGAGTCTTATTCAAAAATCAAATAGGAGTCCTAATATTACTTTCTCAAATTCGAGACTATTCTTATCTCCTTCTAATTCTTCCTCCTGACTCCTGACTCCTACTTCACATACCGACCAAAACCAAAATGAGGTTGAGCCGTACCCACTGAAGGCATTAACCAAGCTAAACCCTCCGTTGTTCCCACCCATAACTTATTACCAATATCCGGTGCCAAAGTCAAAACTCGACTAGAAGGCAGTCCCGTAACTTGGTCTAAGACTGCCCCCGTATATGGGTTCAATCGCAGCAAACCATTATTAGTACCCACCCACACACTACCATCCTTGGCAAACCTAACCGATGTCACGTTGCGTCCACGCAGGGGAGTCACAGACCTTAACACAATACCATTTTTGGGGTTAATCACCAACAATTGATTTGGCATACCAGCCCAAATTAACCCCTGGGGACTAATAGCCAAAGTTTGGACAGTTCCCCCTGGTAGATTTTGGATTCTCTTCATCAGTAAAGCGCTGGAAGTATTCACCTTGACTATTCCCTCCAGCGTCCCCGCCCACAATTGACCGTCAGCATCTAAAGTCATTGCATTAACACTGACACCGGGCATATTTTTAACCGTTGTCATGATTAAACCTTGGTCGGGACTAACCAGAGTTAACCCAGCATCAGTTCCTACCCACAAATAGCCGCGTTTGTCAAGTAACAGTGATAATACTCGTTTGGAGGGTAATAATAAATTCTGGGCTGTAATTTGACTGGTTTGGGGGTCTACTCTTGTTAATCCTTCATTATTTCCCACCCACAAACGCCCTACCTTATCTTGGACTAAAGCACTAATCGCAATATTTGGTAAACTCACACGGGAAATAACCCTACCTGTATTGGGATTAATGCGTGATAATCCGCGCCACGAACCTACCCACAGATTACCAGTGAAATCTCCCAATAAGTTACTAATGCGATAATCTACCGGTGTTTCTCCCTCTTGCAATTGTCTCTCATTAGGTAAGGGTTTGATTCGTTCTGGTGGTGGTGCAACTTCATAAGTGGGGGTAGATTTGGATTGACTAAGACTGGGATTGTTGTCTTTATTCTCAACCTTTTGGGCTGTAGCTGGTGTGACTATGCTTGGTAAGGCGATTAATCCCAGCAAGGCGGACATTATTAATAAGTTAGTATGCTTGTGAAATAAAGTCACGGTGATATTCCTTTCTAGTTAATTCTACTAAGTTTTTTGAGTTTTATTAATACCATAATAGATGTATATTTTAAATATGGTATAGTTATTAGGTAGCATAAAATCGTTCACGAAGTGTGGCGTATCCATGCGGGAGCCGGAGGCATCAGCCGTAACAAACATTTTAAATTAGTATTAAAAATTACATTGTTTGATAACAAAGCCCTGACATCATTAGCTCTCTAGAGTTTAGATATACACATTTGTAAATCAATCTTAACAAAATGTTAAATCTTTATGTAATAACAAATTTAAATATATCAATTAACAAAATTCGCAAAATAACTTATTGAATTATTGATATATTGTGGGGTAAGCTACAAATTCAGTGATGTGCAGTTTCTTCTTTTCTTGCTCATCCCCATGACTAAACCTGTCTTTAGGAAAAATGCCTCATGATCGCTCCTTACCCGCTTTAGGTAAAGACATCAGGAAAAAAAAGAGAATTGCAGCAAACCAGCCTTATATCTGGAATGCGGCTTTCAGGCAAAATTCCCCAGACGGCTTGTAAAGCCGATTTAGTCGGGTATGCAAACTCAAGATGAAAAGATTTTGTATTTCTGGGACGAAAAATAACAGCGTCAAAAAGTACGTCTGAAACATGGTAAACAACTTGTTGCGGTGATTGTGACTGCAACCTAATTTGTGCAGCAGTAACATTGCCACCATAGAAATTGATCGCCCCTAACTATAAGCAAAACTTATAACTTCATTAAGAATGAATTAAGAGTAGGAATGAGAAGAAGTGGCACATAACGTGATTTGATAGTAAAAAGAAAGACTTCTTGGAAGAAAAATATGTCTTACGCGCAAACTAAGACTCAGGCTAAGTCTGGGTACCAAGCTGGGGTTAAAGATTACAGACTAACTTATTACACACCTGATTACACTCCTAAAGATACAGATTTATTGGCGGCTTTCCGGATGACTCCTCAACCCGGAGTTCCTCCTGAAGAAGCTGGTGCGGCAGTAGCTGCTGAGTCTTCCACTGGTACTTGGACAACAGTATGGACAGACTTGCTCACCGACCTAGATCGCTACAAAGGTCGTTGTTACGACATCGAACCAGTTCCCGGTGAAGATAACCAATATATTTGTTATGTTGCTTATCCTTTGGACTTGTTTGAAGAAGGTTCTATCACCAACGTACTAACCTCCATCGTAGGTAACGTATTTGGTTTTAAAGCTTTACGGGCATTACGTTTGGAAGACATTCGTTTCCCTGTAGCTTACATCAAGACTTTCCAAGGACCTCCTCACGGTATCCAAGTAGAGCGCGACAAATTGAACAAATACGGTCGTCCTCTGTTGGGTTGTACAATCAAACCCAAATTAGGTCTTTCCGCTAAGAACTACGGACGCGCAGTTTACGAATGTTTACGTGGTGGTTTGGACTTCACCAAAGACGACGAAAACATCAACTCTGCTCCATTCCAAAGATGGCGCGATCGCTTCTTGTTTGTATCTGAAGCTATCAACAAAGCACAAGCAGAAACCGGCGAAATCAAGGGTCACTACCTGAACGTTACCGCTCCTACCTGCGAACAAATGATCCAACGGGCTGAGTACGCTAAAGAACTCAAACAGCCCATCATCATGCACGATTACCTGACCGCAGGTTTTACCGCTAACACCACATTGTCTCGCTGGTGTCGTGATAACGGTATTCTGTTGCACATTCACCGTGCTATGCACGCTGTAATTGACCGTCAGAAGAACCACGGTATCCACTTCCGCGTATTGGCTAAAGCTCTCCGCTTGTCTGGTGGTGACCACATTCACACCGGTACAGTAGTTGGTAAGTTAGAAGGTGAACGGGGAATCACAATGGGCTTCGTTGACCTATTGCGTGAAAACTACATCGAACAAGACAAGTCTCGTGGTATTTACTTTACCCAAGACTGGGCTTCTTTACCCGGTGTAATGGCAGTTGCTTCTGGTGGTATCCACGTATGGCATATGCCCGCGTTGGTAGAAATCTTTGGTGATGACTCCGTACTACAATTCGGTGGTGGTACTCTCGGACATCCTTGGGGTAACGCTCCTGGTGCTACAGCTAACCGCGTAGCTCTAGAAGCAGTTGTTCAAGCTCGTAACGAAGGTCGTAACTTGGCTCGTGAAGGTAACGATATTATCCGCGAAGCTGCTAAGTGGTCTCCTGAGTTGGCTGTTGCTTGCGAACTGTGGAAAGAAATTAAGTTCGAGTTTGAAGCAATGGATACCGTCTGATCATTTAAGATTTGGGATTTTGGATTCATAAACAATCCAAAATCTAATAATCTAAAGGGCTGGGTCAAGCATGGATTTAAAGCAAATTGCGAAAGACACAGCCAAAACTCTCCAAAGCTACCTGACTTATCAGGCGTTAAGGACTGTATTGGCACAGCTAGGCGAAACAAATCCTCCTCTAGCACATTGGTTGCAAAACTTCTCCGCTGGCAAAATCCAAGACGGAGAAGCATATATTGAGGAACTGTTTCTAGAAAAGTCAGATTTGGCATTGCGGATTATGACTGTCAGGGAACATATAGCGGCGGAAGTGACAGAGTTTTTACCAGAAATGGTACTAACTGGCATTCAGCAAGCCAATATGGAACAGCGTCGCCAGCATCTCGAACGCATTACGCAACTAAGTTTATCAAGTCCCAGCCTGGAAATTGAAAGACAGATAATATCTGATCCTAATTTAGATAATTTATCTAATTAGTCAATCAACCAAGTCATAAAAAATCTCCCCCCACTTATCAAAAACTATGCAAACTTTACCTAAAGAGCGTCGTTACGAAACCCTTTCCTATCTTCCCCCTCTGTCTGACGCGCAAATTGCCAAGCAAGTTCAGTACATTATCGCACAAGGGTTCATTCCTGCAATTGAATTCAACGAAACTTCTGAACCTACAGAACTTTATTGGACAATGTGGAAATTGCCTTTGTTCGGCGCTAAAACTACTCAAGAAGTATTGAGCGAAGTTCAAGGTTGCCGTTCTCAGTATAGTAACTGCTACATCCGTGTTGTTGGTTTTGACAACATCAAGCAGTGTCAAGTTATGAGCTTCCTTGTTCACAAACCCAGCAGATACTAAGAGCTAATTAGCTAATAGTAATTTAATGAATTAAAAGGAGAGGTAGAGTTTTCTATCTCTCTTTTTTTAGTTTTTGATAGAGAATAGAATTGTCGGTTGAGTCGCACACACAAAACTAAAGGGCGTTGCTGAATTGAGGTATGAAATTCCCAAATTGAACCTTTAAAACTCAAACCTCAGTGCGTCTTTGCGCCTTTGCGTGAGACTAAAATTCATACCCTTAATCAGCAACGCCAACTAAAGGTGGTAATTATGCAACAAATTACTGTTAATGAAGCGTCTCAACACTTATCTGATTTAATTGAAGCCGCACTTGGTGGTGATGAAATTATCATTATGAAAGATAATCAACCTGTGGTGAAGTTAATTCCCGTATTACCAGTTAAACATCGTCGTCAACCTAGTGCTAAAGGAATGGTAACAATGACTGATGATTTTGATGCACCTTTAGAAGATTTTCAGGAATATATGTGATGATGTTTTTGATAGATACACATACATTTATTTGGTATGTAACAGATAACTCTCGACTTAGTAATCAAGTTTTAGAATTGATTAACGATGAGAATAATCAGATTTTTTTGAGTATAGCTAGTGTTTGGGAAATGGGAATTAAACACAGGTTAGGAAAGCTAACGTTTAATCTTTCATTTGAGACATTTATCACGCAGCAAATTAATATTAATGACTTCACGGTGTTAGATATAAAAATCAGTCATATTACGGCTATTACTCAACTCCCTCTACATCACCGTGATCCTTTTGACAGAATGTTAATTGCACAGGCTATGGTGGAAAATATGCCTATAAGTAGTGAGACAGAATTAGTTACACAATGTCATTGGAAATGGAACGAAGTGAAATGAAGCAATCGCAAGGGTTGGCAAGGGTTGTGATTGCTTCCCTTCGCTCGCAATGACTGTAAATATTTTTGTCCAATTACTTAATAAGTGCTGATACAATTTTCGATGCCTATCCCATACAGCGTTTGTGGTGAAAAATAACGCTGAAAATGCTTACTTGTCTGAATCAGGATACCCAGAATTAGAGGATTTACAGGATTTTTTATGAATATTTATCTGGGGATATTTCAGGTTTTAAAGATGAGTTTTTTTCTACATCCTGAAAATGCTTAATTGTCTGAATCAGGATGTCCAGGATTAGAGGATTTACAGG
>NZ_JADEWA010000119.1:0-12535 GCF_015207865.1 Dolichospermum sp. LEGE 00246 | reverse complement strand
GCTAATAGATTGTAAAAAAATGTAAAGCCTGTATATTTAAATTAGATGATACATATTTTTGTCTGTTCATTATAAATTAGAAGTTTCAAAATTAATATCATACACATAGAGTTTTAACTATTCATTCCGTCAACTTGTTATCAGCCATGACACTACCTGAGCCTCAAACCGATATTAAAGACATTTACCCGTCACCTCCCAAGTCAAATCGGTGGCTGCGCTTACTATTAGCTGCACTGTTATTAATTGGGGGTCTCAGCGGGATAGCATGGAAATTGCTAAATCCTGAAAAACCAAATTCAGCAGTAGCTAATGCTCCACCTCCAGGGGTTAAAGTTAAACTATCACCAGTGCAAACAGGTACAGTTGAAGATAGTACGGAATATATAGCCAGTCTGGAATCGCGGCGTTCAGTCAACCTCCAACCGAGAATTCAAGGTCAGGTTTCGCAAATATTCGTGAAATCGGGAGATTCAGTTTCCTCCGGGACTGCGATTCTGCAAATAGATTCTCAACAACAACAAGCCGCAGTTAGTAGTTTATCTGCTGCTGGTCGAGGTTCACAAGCGCAACTAGAAAATGTTCGCGCTACTCTTAAATCTTTGCAAGCAGAACGCCTAGCGAATGTTGCCAATGTGCGCTTAAGTCAACAAGATTATAAGCGTTATTCTGAATTAGCTGCACAAGGGGCTGTATCTCTTCAGACTCAAGATTTATATGCTAACAAACTAGCGACAGCAAAAGCCCAACTAGGGGCGATAGATTCCCGCATTCAAGCTCAAATAGCTACCATATCCCAGGTAGAAAAATCCTTACAACAATCTGATGCCAATATTAAACAACAACAAGTTCAACTTCAGTATTATAAAATAACTGCTCCTTTTGCGGGAACTGTTGGTGATGTTCCCGTTAAAGTAGGGGATTTTGTGAATACTTCCACACCATTAGCAACTATTACCCAAAACCGACCTTTAGACGTTAAAATTCCGGTTCCATTGGAAAAAGGTACACAATTACGTCCAGGATTGCCAGTGGAATTAATTAACGCCCAAGGTAAAATTATTGGCAATAGTAGTATATTCTTTATTTCTCCCAGTATTACTAATAACTCTCAATCAATATTAGTTAAGGCACTTTATAACAATGATAATGGGCAACTACGAGCTGATCAATCAATTCGGGCTAAGGTGATTTGGAATCAACGTTCTGGGGTGCTAGTTCCCACAACAGCAATATCTCGAATCGCTGGAGAAACCTTTGTATTTGTAGCCGAAGCTGGAAAATCTCCTCAAGGTAGTTCTCAATTAATAGCTAAACAAAAACAGGTGAAGTTAGGAAATATTAAGGGGAATGATTATCAAGTAATTGAGGGATTACAACGGGATGAAAAATTGATAATTTCAGGAATACAAAACCTCAGAGATGGACTACCAATAATTCCTGAAAATGAAGAAACAGGGAATAGTGAAAAGAAGTAATCACCAATTACCAATAGGACTCACGCAAAATATCTCTCAAACCCTCATTTCTCTGTGTCCTCTGTGCCTCTGTGGTTCGTTATTCCGTAAATCTTAATCAATCACCAATTACCAATTTATGTTTGTTAACTTCTTTATTAAGCGACCTGTATTTACCAGCGTCTGCGCTATTATCATTTTACTTGTTGGTGCAATCAGTATTCCCACATTGCCTACAGCCCAGTATCCAGAGATTAGTCCTACGCAGATTATCGTCAATTCTAATTATGTTGGTGCTAGTGCGGAAATTGTTGAAAGTACCGTCACAACGATTTTAGAACGGCAAATTAACGGTGTCGAAGGCATTAAATACATGACTTCGAGCAGTAGTAATGATGGTAGTAGTACGATTACTGTCACATTTGATGCTTCACGGGATAAGGATATTGCCGCCGTTGATGTGCAAAACCGCGTCACCTCGGCTGAACCCCAGTTACCAGAAGCGGTGAAGCAAACAGGAGTGACTGTGAGTAAACAGTCTAACAATATTTTGTTAGCGATCGGTTTGTTTAGTGATAATAAAGCCTTAAATAATGTCTTTTTAAGTAATTATGCAGATTTATATTTAGTAGATGCCCTGAAGCGAATTAAAGGTGTCAGTGAGGCGCGGATTTTTGGTGAACGTCGCTATGCAATGCGCCTATGGCTTGACCCGAATAAATTGGCTAGTCGAAATCTAACTACTGATGATGTGATTGATGCCCTGAAGGAACAAAATTTACAGGTAGGTGCGGGACAAATTGGACAACAGCCAGCCGTTGATGGTCAAATGTATCAAATTGACTTGAGGGCAGTTAGTAGGCTCACGGAAGTTGAGGAATTTGACAATGTTGTAATTAAAACTGCTGGTGACGGTAGTTTGATTAAGTTAAAAGATGTGGGAAGGGCGGAATTGGGAGCGCAAAACTATAGCTCATTTCTGCGGTTTAAGGGGAATGAGGGTGTGGGACTGGGGATATTTCCAACGCCGGGAAGTAATGTTTTGGACGTGGCTAATTTAGTCAAAAAGGAAATGGCGCGATTGTCGCAAAGCTTTCCGCCGGGGATGAAATATCAAGTGGCATTTGACACCACGACTATTGTAGAAGAATCTTTGGCAGAAGTGATAAAAACTCTTTTAGAGGCGATCGCTCTGGTAATTCTCGTTATCTTTATTTTCCTACAAGATTGGCGCACCACCTTAATTCCTGTGATCACTATTCCCCTATCCTTAGTTGGGACTTTTGCCTTCGTCAAAGCCTTTGGATTTTCCATCAACACCTTAACCATGTTCGGTTTAACCCTCGCAACAGGAATGGTAGTTGATGACGCGATTATTGTCGTAGAAAATATTTCTCGCTTAATTCAAGAAAAAGGAATGTCACCCCGACAAGCGGCTTCAGTCTCCATGCAAGAGCTATTTGGGGCTGTAATTGCGACTTCTTTAGTATTGATGGCGGTATTTGTACCTGTCGCCTTTTTCCCAGGTGCAACTGGACAAATTTACAAACAATTTGCCCTGACGATTGCCTTTTCTATCGCCATTTCCACATTTTTGGCTCTTACCCTCACCCCTTCTCTTTCTGCCTTATTGTTGCGGCGAAGACCCGCACCTAGAGGGATTTTTGGTTGGGTATTCGGTCGAATCAACTGGTTTTTAGAAGCCATGCGTTGGGGATATGAGCGCTCTTTAAGATTTTTGACGAGAATAAAAGCGATTATTCTCCTGTTATTTATCGGTTCATTAGGTTTCACCGCTTGGTTGTACATGACTGTACCCACCGCATTTCTCCCCGACGAAGACCAGGGTTATTTCATTACCATTATCCAGGGTCCAGAAGGTTCTTCACTCAAATACACCAGTAAAGTCATGAGTGAGGTAGAAGCAGAAATATTGAAATTACCAGAAGTTACAGGTACTTTTGCGATCGGTGGTTTTGGTTTTAGTGGTAGCACCGCTAACAGTGGCGTAATTTTTACAACTCTCAAATCCTGGGACGAACGAAAACAACCAAATCAATCAGTACAAGCCATTATTGGCAATTTAAGAAAAAGGTTTTCAGGAATTACCGAAGCTAGAGTTTTCCCAGTTAACCCCCCCGCAATTCGCGGTTTAGGTAGTTTTAGCGGTTTCCAATTTCAATTACAAGATATAGCCGGCACTAACAGCCTGAATTCTATGCTGCAAACTGTTGGTCAGTTTATGATGCAGGGAAATCAAACCCCCGGACTACAAGCTGTATTTAGTACCTTTACCGCCAACACACCCCAAATCTTAATTGAAGTTGACCGCAACAAAGCTAAATCTCTACAAGTTTCTATTGACGATATTTTTAAAACCCTGCAAACTTATTTGGGTTCAAGATATGTCAACGATTTTAATTTTCTTTCCCGCACATATCGGGTATACATCCAAGCAGATGCTCAGTTTCGTTCCAATCCTGATGATATTGGTTTATTAAATGTGCGTTCTGCAACTAATCAGATGATTCCTCTGAGTAGTTTGGTCAAATTAACTCCCACAACGGGAGCGCAAACTATTAATCATTACAACTTATTTCGTTCCATTGAAATTAACGGTTCTCCTGCTCCTGGTACTAGTTCTGGACAAGCAACTTTAGCTATGGAACAACTAGCTAAAAAGATATTACCCACAAGCATGGGATATGAATGGTCAGGTATTGCGGCTCAGGAAAAAGAATCCGGTGGACAAGCATCGATAATTTTTGGTTTGGGATTACTTTTCGTCTTTTTAGTCTTAGCTGCTCAATATGAAAATTATGTTGACCCTTTGATTATTATGTTGTCAGTTCCCTTAGCTATTATGGGAGCTTTAGCATCACAATCATTACGAGGTTTAAATAATGATGTATTTTGCCAAGTTGGGTTAGTCATGTTAATAGGTTTAGCCAGTAAAAACGCAATTTTAATTGTCGAATTTGCTAACCAATTACGAGAACAGCAAGGTTTATCAATTACCAAAGCCGCAGTAGAAGCAGCACAAGGTCGTTTACGTCCAATTCTCATGACTGCTTTTTCGACTTTGTTAGGAATTTTTCCCCTAGCAACTGCTACAGGTGCAGGTGCAGCAAGTCGTCAATCTTTAGGTACTGCGGTATTTGGCGGAATGTTTGTAGCGACTTTTTTAAGTTTATTTATTGTGCCAATTCTTTATATTATCATTGGGACAATTCGCCAACGTTTGCAACCTGTTCATCATTCTCCCTATTTAGAAATGCAAGAAGAAGATCATATTTCATTAAGATAGTATTTCTAGTACAAAACGGCGTAAATAAACCAACCATTCTAAATCCTCCAAAAGCCTATACTGTTTTCATTTTGACTTTTGACTTTTGACTTTTGACTTCCGCCTTGCGGTACTAGTACCACCTTGAAGTCTAAATTTTGTAGGTTTGTTTAAGAGGGTGTTTGAAAAGTTATGGTTGATGTATCAAATATTTTTTACCCCTCCCTAACCCTCCCCTTTACAAGGGGAGGGTTAGGGATTTTTATTGTTAAGTAATTGGACAAAAATATTTACAGTCATTGCGAGGGAAGGGAAGCAATCACAACCCTGGCGATTGCTTGATTTCACTTCGTTCCATATGGCTAACGCCACGCTGCGCTAACGCAATGACATTGTGTAATTAATTCTGTCTCACTACTTACCCCCCTTTACAAGGGGAAAGGGGGGGGTTTGGAGAGGGGTAAAATTATTTTCGTCGAACTCACGTTAAATAAAGTAAACACAACATTAAGAGAACATTGAATACAATTGTTTTAGTATTGAAGGAGATATATAATGATAGATAAAACTCAATTAGTAGATGTTCAACAATGGATTAAAACCCGTGCTTCTCTAGATGCCAACGAGTCGAATTTTTTGAGTTGGACAGGAAATATTTATAGTTTTATTCCTGGAGAGAAACGACAATTATTATTTAAAATCGTGGGAATGAGTGTGAGTCGGTGTATAACCACAGGTGAAGATAGTTGGGATTTTACTTCTAGAGAATTAACCTATTACCTCAATCCAGAAACCAAAGAGATTTTACATAAATGGGAGAATCCTTGGACACAGGAAATAGTGACCGTTATGCACGTTGCTAATAGTCCTGTTCAGGGTCAATTTAAAGGTCAACTACCTGTGCAATTAGACGGAGAAAAAACTAATTTTGTATTTGACATCTTTCCTAATTATCCCAATCCTTTAGCTGAAAATCCCGAATTTGCTGATTATTGTCCAGGAGGAATTTATCAAGCAGCAGAATTATTTAAAATCTCTGTTCCCACAGCAGATTTAGAAAATTCACAATTAAATTCGGTTACACAATTAAGCATATCTTGGGATAGAATCGGTCAATGGTTGCCCTGGATGAAAATGGGTGAACATCCTGGTTATTTAATTTATAGTGCTACAGGTAACAAAGTTAGTGGATTAACAGAATTACATCCAATTTTACAACAGGAGATTAACACTCGCGTTCCTTTATATAAAGCAGCACCAAAAAGTTATATTGAGGGAGAAGATATGACATCTTGGCTTTATTTTCAAAAGCATTTTTCCGCATATTTAGCTGGAGAAATATTCCCCATACCAGCACCAGAAGAAGTTTAATTGACAATTACAGCAGTCTTCATGTATTTAGACCAAACTCTTGATTCCTCTTTGCGCCTCTGCGTCTGGAACATGAGACAAAAAAATGTGGTTCATTTACCCGAAAATCCCTGTAATTACAGCTTTTGCATATTGTGACTAAGAGGATCAAAATTTCTGGGAAATTTGGTGCTTTCATCATAATATGCACGATTTAAATTCGCACCATACAACTTAGTATAATGCAGCCTAGCCCCTCGAAGATTTGCTTCAGTGAGATTAACACCGGATAAATTTGCTCTTGTTAAATTTGCCTTGGCTAAATTTGCTCTACTCAAATCTGCTCCCCAAAGTTTAGCTTTAGCTAAGTTAGCTTCACTTAAATCCGCTCCCCATAAATTAATCCCTGGCAAATAAGCATTAATTAGTTTAGCTTTGATTAGTTTCGCCGAAACAAAATATGTTTCGCCCGCAAGATAACGCCGTTTTAGTTCCTCAGCTTCCATATTTAAACCACTTGAGCCACAAAACCTCTATCCTAAGAATACTGCTTAAATTATTTGTTGGTATGTTCTCTGCACAAAAATTTTCGCTTATCAATCACTAGGAAATTAATACTATTTTTGGAAGTAAGTAGGTTGGCGTTGAAAATTGTCGTTATGGCAAAGCAAAAGGCAATAAGTAGTGAGACAGAATTAATTACACAATGTTATTGCGTAAGCGTGGCGTGGCGTTAGCCATATGAAACGAAGTGAAATGAAGCAATTCCAAGGGTTGTGATTGCTTCCCTTCGCTTGCAATGACTATAAATATTTTTGTCCAATTACTTAGGGACTTCCAATTAAAAAAATACCCAAAAATTTCTTGTAGTGCGGGCATCTTGCCTGCTAATCATCAAGAACGGGCAAAAATGCCAATCCCACAAAATTGGGGATTTTATTTTTTGGTGTTCCCTTAGTGAAGAGGGTTTGGGCGATTTTACGTTTCTTTACACAATTTGGTTTTATTGTGTTCACCTACTTACAGCTATTTGACATATAAAAAACGCCTGAGTTTTTAACCCAAGCGTTCCCCGTATAACTTTCTACCAATTCACTACTATTGTAACATTTAAAACCTGCGACTCAAATAACAGAAAGTATAAGCAGCGCGAGGAAAATTGTAACAAATATAAAATGAAGTGGTATCACTCCTTGCATTCACTAAGAATATCTCTTTTAAAATCAAATGGCTAGTGTAGAGAGTGACACTTTCTTAACTGACACTAGTTAAAAATGAAGCATAGTAAATAGGAGTTAATCAAACACGGCTAAATAGTAAATATCGCAGCATTTCTGTATAAAGATGTTGTAGTTATTGTAATTATACTTAGACTGAAATGACAAATCATAGAAGTAATTTATATTGATATAAAATGTATAAGTAAATACGGAAAAACATCTATTAGGGTGATGTAAATATGGGGTAAGGTTAAGGATATTCCCGACGAAAAAACAAGATACTCATTTTGAAACGATTCTGCGCCATTTCAGCGATTCCTAGATTCGTCAAGAATTGTAGAACCCTGTAACTGCAAGGGGTTCAATCTCAGAAAACCTTAAAATGAGAATTGCTGGAAATATTGATTTTCTCTGGATTTTTTGAGCTAAAATGGGGATAAGTAGTGAGGCAGAATTAATTACACAATGTCATTGCGTTAGCGTAGCGTGGCGTTAGCCATATGGAACGAAGTGAAATGAAGCAATTCCAAGGGTTGTGATTGCTTCCCTTCGCTCGCAATGACTGTAAATATTTTTGTCCAATTACTTACTGGGATCATCTCTGGCAGTAATTTTTCTAAATTATACATCTACACAACTCCAGCGAAAATGTCTCAAGATCCTCAACAATCACCTCAAATCCAAGAAGTAATTGGACTAAAAGCACAACACTTTGCTGATTTAATCAGAACCGCACAATTAGTTTTTGATCCGACTGCGGGAGTTACCGGCAGGAATGTCAAAATTGATTGGGAAGATTTTGGTATGCCTCGGAATATAGAGGATAATCTCAGAATTATTGGTGAAGAGTTTCAATATGCTTCTCCCCATGTTCCTGTTGATGTAATCTGGGGTAAATTAACCACAGAAACTCGAATTTGGTTTCTAGAAAAGAAAGATCAATTGTGGCAATTTGAAGAATTTTTACCTGCACTTGATGAAGATTAACTATTGCCAAAAATACTTTTTTCTAGTAGGATATATACATTTTGTATCCTACTTACTTACTAGAAAATAAAGTTGATGAAAATTATAAATTTCCAGTTTTTATTAGTTTTGATTTCTTTGATATTGCCGATAATAACTCCGGTTTGCCATAAGTCTAACATGGCTTTGGCAGGAAGTACAATAAATTATGATCAACCAATTATTAATCAGCAAATAGTTGTTAATAAGAGTGAATTTGGCGTAAAGATAGTCAACCCAGAAGGGAAAGTTAATTTTTTTCCAACAACTACAGTTCCATTAAAAGAAGGTGATGCTTATGGTTGGAGAATTACACTTAACAACTATCAAGGTAACATCAAAGGTAAAGTTAAATGGCGGGAAGTTTTAACTTTACCACAAGCCCCCGAAACTTGGACAACAGAAAATAATAAAAATTTCTCCATATCGAAAGATGGAAAAACAGCAACTTCCACCCGCACAGTAACACCTGTGAATGGTGTAATTGAAAACTTTTGGACTATTGCTGCTGGAGATCCTTTGGGTAAACATCAAATAGAAGTCTATATTGATGAAAATTTAATTGGTACTTTTGCCTTTGAAATAGTTCCGTTCTGAAATGACAGTTTTGTGCTAAATGTAAGTATAGCATCTTTTTTATAGACTAATTATGTTAATCTCATCTTCCATTTTTCTAGCCGGTGCTAGTCGCGGTGTTGGGCAAGAAATCGCTAAATATTTGATAGCACAACAAATTCAAGTTAAAGCCCTGTTGAGAACAGAAGCCGCTGCTGTGGCAGCAAAAGCAATGGGTGTTTATCCAATTCTAGGAGATGCGTTAAATGTAACTGATATTGAACAGGCAATTTTAGGAAATGAACCTATTCAAGCCGTTATCAGTACATTAGGTGGTTTACCCACAGATAATATCAAACCTGATTATATCGGTAATAAAAACCTCATTGATGCCGCAGTCAAAGCAGGAGTTAAAAAGTTTATTCTCGTGACTTCCATTGGTAGTGGTGATAGTGTGGTGGCTTTACCGCCCCAAGCTTTAGAAGCACTCAAACCAGTTTTAATTGAAAAAGAAAAAGCAGAACAATATTTAATTTCCAGCGGACTTAACTATACAATTATCCGTCCTGGTGGTTTAAAATCAGAACCAGCAACCAACAACGGAATTATCACCGAAAATCCTCAGATTGTGGGTACTATTCATCGTGCAGATGTTGCCCAATTAGTTTGTCGCTGTTTAGATTCTGATCATACTAATAATAAAATTTTCTCAGCGATAGATCGGAATATGATATATCCAGGATTACCGGAATTTGTGGAATTTAATTTAGATTAGTTGTTGTTAACTTTGAGGACTAAAGTCCTCACTACTAATTCAATTTAAACAGAAAATACTACCCGAAACCCACACATTCTTAAACCACCGTCTGCTTCATTCCAACTTCTACTAGCACTGCGACAAAGTTCTGCACTAAAATTCCATGCACCACCTCTTAAAACGCGACGATGTTTATCACCTCCATCTTCCCAGACACTACCATTTGTAGGTGCGCCATGATAGTTATTATGCCAAGGATCTGCACACCATTCCCAGACTAATCCGTGCATATCATATAAACCAAAAGCATTCGCAACTTCAAAATAACCAACATTAGTTGTTTCTTTCCGAAATCTACTTTTTGGTTCTATAGAATAGGTATCGCTACCGCTACAGTTAATTAAATCAGAAGTAATTGTTTCTCCAAAATGAAAAGATGTGGTAGTTCCTGCCCGACAAGCATATTCCCATTCGGCTTCACTAGGTAAACGATGTTCTCTCCCCGTTTTAATTGCTAATCTGGCACAAAATTCTACAGCTTCATACCAAGAGACATTTTCAACAGGCAAATTTGCACCTTTAAATTTTGATGGATTAGGGTGCAATTCTTGTTTAACTGGAGGTAAAGCTGCTATGGTTCTCCACTGTAATTGGGTAATAGGATATTTCCCCATAAAAAAGGGTGGAACTATAACTTGATGTTGGGGACGTTCATCATCATCACCTTCACAACTCAAAGAACCCATAATAAAAGTTCCATGGGGAATTGATACCATTTCTAAGGTTGTATTTCTGCCTAATTCTTCTTTAAAATATTTAGTATTCCGTCTATCACGGTTAACTTCTCTGCCAGAAGTGTCTACGGTAATGACATAAAAATCAAAGTTGTACAAGGGAGGTAAGGGAACAGTAACTTTTTGGGGAAGTGGTGGTGCTAATGGTGGTTTAGGAAAGGAAGAAAATTTGATAGCTACGGGAGATTTGGGAAAGTTCAAATCATCTAAAACATCCAGTGCTGATTGATATCTATCACTAGCAAAATGTTGGAGTAATTTATCTAAGATTTGCTTTAATTCATCACTAATAGTCATGCCTTTAATGCGTAAGCGTTCTTCCCATAACCATTTAGCATTCATGGCATCATAAAGATGATCTTGAAGTTGTCCATAATCATTTTGTAATGGTAAATCTTGAGTTAATAGGCGTACACAGGTGACACCCAAAGCATATAAATCACTCGCTTGACAAGCAAACCCAGCCATTTGTTCTGTTGGGGCATACCCAAGGGTATAAATAGCTGTCGCTTGTCTAGCGATACTGGTTTGAGTAACTTGTTTTGCACCTCCAAAATCAATTAATACGGGTTTTCTATCACTATCCCGACGCACAATGTTTTCCGGCTTGATATCGCGGTGAATCACATGATGTTTGTGAACAAAATCCAAAACTGGTAATAAGTCAGCTAAAAGTTGCCGAACTTCGGTTTCATCATAAGCTTGATTTTGTAGTTCTTCGAGAAGAGTTTTCCCAATAATAAATTCCTGGACTAAATACAAACTAGAACCTTGTTCAAAGTAAGCCAAAAGTCGGGGAATTTGGGCATGGTTTTCGCCCAAATCATACAGTCTAAAAGCTTCTTCTTTGAAAAATTCTGCTGCTTTAGCACGTTGTCCAGTTCCTTGAACTTGGGGGAAAAATTGCTTAATTACGCAAGGTGCATTCAGTCTATCTACATCTTCCGCAGCGTAGGTTCTGCTAAATCCACCTTCACCTAATAACCTCAAAACACGGTAACGGTTTCGCAGCATTTCCCCAAAGTTACTTTCTTGACAACTTAGACAAGATTTAGAGGTTTTCGGGTTGAAGGGGTTAGAACAATTGGGATTTTGGCAAATTTGCATGAATGTTGAGAAAATAGCATCTTGTCAAAATTCAGCCCCAATATTATTAAGTTGTCAAAACGATATTTATTACTATATTTGTCTAAACTATGAGTTATTTGATTTCAATGATTATTATGATTCAATTTATAGGTAATCATAAAAAATCATCTTCATCACCAAAATCACAGTTTAGATGATTTATTTATAAATAACACTATCAGTAGGAAAAATCTGTAGTGTTTGTTGCACAGATTCTGACTTTTCCCTTCCTCTAGGGACTCCGTACTGAGTAACTGCCCGATAATTGCCAGAAATATGTATCATTTCATAACTATTCTTACAACTTCCTCAAATTTTTGATTTACTTTAAAGGTAGATAGTATAAAGCTATCCATAGGACAGGCACATCAAAAAATACTGATATTAAGGATGACTTATGGCTATAGATACTCTAGCATTTATGACGACAATGGAAAATAGATTTGGTTTCACGGCTGAAGACAAATCTATTTTGAACGCCAATGCTGCCTGGGGTGAAGAAATTGCAGCGGAAATGGCGGGACACTTTTATGAATATCTAGGGCGTGATGCAGAAATGAATGCCATTATTAATGCTAGTGAAGGCAGAATGCAGCGACTCACAGATACATTCATCAAATGGTTTGCCGAAATGTTTACAGGAATTGATGATTGGGGTGCTGTTTATGCCCAACGACGTTGGCAAATTGGGGTTGTTCATGTGAAGGTGGGAATTCAACCCCAGCATATTGTTCCAGCCATGTCTACAGTCATTCATGAAGTAGGCAAGAAACTGAAAGCTGAGGGCAAATCTGAGGAATTAAAAGCTGCTTTAGGGCGGATTTGTATGATTGATTTAGCTTTTATTGAACAGTCTTACGTAGATGTTTCGACCTCGGCTGTGTTAAAAGAAACTGGCTGGTCATCCGCTTTATTAAAGCGTCTAATCAGCACAGGTGCAGCATCAATAAATTAATAGGGGCAGGGGAGTGGGGGGAGTAGGG
>NZ_JADEWA010000746.1:0-1325 GCF_015207865.1 Dolichospermum sp. LEGE 00246 | reverse complement strand
CTGAACTAAGGAACGCAAATTTAATAACCTGCAATTCTGATGTAACCTGGAATGGTGCGTTACGCTGTCGCTAACACACCCTACTTTTGCACCTTATTTAATTCACATTCCTAACTAAAAATTAAAAATGCAATTACTCACTAATCTTTCATTCTTACTTACCAAACCTACAGGTACAACTACCTACGCTCTTAATCTTTTACCTCATTTACAAAAACTTGAGCCAATACTTTTAACTTCCCAATCTTTCCCTAACTATAACTGCTATCAAACTCCTACTAACCTAACTTCAGAACAAGGATTAAAAGGACATTTACGCCGTTTATTGTGGACACAATTTCAACTTCCAAAAATCTATCAAAACCTCAAATCCCAACTTTTATTTTCCCCTATTCCCGAAGCACCTTTATATACTAATTGTCGGTTTGTTGTTACAGCATTTGATATGATACCACTGCGGTTTCCTAAACGCTTTTCACCATTGACGACATACCATAAATACTATACTCCTGAAGTTTTTAAACAAGCAGAACATATTATTTGTATATCAGAATCAACAGCCAATGATATCACCCAATTTTACCAAATTCCTAGTAATAAAATTACACCAATTCTCTTGGCGGGAGATAACTCACATTTCCAATTTCTGAACCTTCCTACCCGCAATTACTTCCTATATATTGGTCGTCAAGACCCTTACAAAAACCTCCAAAGACTAATTACCGCTTTTTCCGCATTACCTCACAGAAATGACTATGAACTATGGTTAGCTGGTCCCTACGATCAACGTTACTCTCCATTATTAGAAGCACAAACTCAAGAATTAGGAATAAGTCATCTTGTTAAATTCCTTAACTATGTTTCCTATGACGAATTACCAATAATTATTAATCAAGCATTAGCACTTGTTTTCCCTACTCTGTGGGAGGGATTTGGTTTACCAGTTTTAGAAGCAATGGCTTGTGGTACTCCCGTTATTACCTCTAATATTTCCTCACTTCCAGAAGTTGCGGGAGATGCTGCTATTTTAATTAATCCCTATAATGCAAGGGAGATTACAGCAGCAATGCAAGCAGTTATTAATGATTCAGAACTGAGAAAACAACTTTCAGAAAAAGGTCTAAAAAGAGCAAGTCAATTTAGTTGGGAAAAAACTGGAAAAGCTACAGTTGAAGTTTTGAAACAATATCTTTGATCGTAGCAGAGTAGAAGATCCCCGACTTCTTAAAGAAGTCAAGGATCTGCTTGTTCTTCAAATGTCCTTTATTTGATCATGCTTATTTCCTTAACGTCTTATTTAATGATTAATTGGCTAAATCAAAGCT
>NZ_JADEWA010000745.1:0-1325 GCF_015207865.1 Dolichospermum sp. LEGE 00246 | reverse complement strand
TGGAAGTCAGACTTATAACGACAATGTCACCATTGCGAATAACCCCACATTAGCAGGAAATGGAATTACCTTTAATGAAACTGTAGATGGTAATAGTAATTTAACCCTGAATGCAGGTACAGGAAATCTGAAATTAGATGGAGCAGTCAACCTTAATAGCTTAACAACTACTGCTGCAAATACGAATATTGCCAACAATATTACAACCGCAGGAAATCAACGATTCACAGGTGCTGTCAACCTGACAGGGAATAATGCCAAAACCTTTAATTCCACTAACAATGATATCAGCTTCAGCAGTACCTTAAATGGTACAAATACAGATTTTACCCTCAATGCAGGGACAGGAAATCTAACTTTTGGTAATACAGTTGCCGTCAAGAGCCTCAACACTACGGCAGCTAACATCAATGTTCCTAACAACATTACCACCACAGATATTCAACAATTTACTGGTGGTGTTACATTAACTGGTAATAATGCCAAAACCTTTAATTCCACTAACAGTAATATTAATTTCAGCAGTACCTTAAATGGTACAGATACGGATTTAACCTTGAATGCAGGGACAGGAAATCTAACTTTTGGTAATGCAGTTGCCGTCAAGAGCCTCAACACCACGGCAGCTAATATCAATGTTCCTAACAACATTACCACCACAGGTATTCAACAATTTACTGGTGGTGTTACATTAACTGGGAATAATGCCAAAACCTTTAATTCCACTAACAATAATATTAATTTCAGCAGTACCTTAAATGGTACATCAGCCGGAAATAAAAATCTCACAGTTGATTCTGGTACAGGTAAAGTCAGTTTTGAGGGAATAGTCGGGGGAATTGCAGCATTAGGAGATTTGGCAGTCAACAGCACAGGAATCACCAAGTTTGGTAGCACTGTTACAGCCAACAGTCTCACAACAAATACAGGTGGAACAACAGAAATTGGCGGTGATATTACCACTACAGGCAAGCAAACTTATGGCGATGGTGTAAATGTCAAGAATCCAGCCAAGTTGACCACAACAAATAGTGAAGTTGCCTTCAATAGTACAGTAGACGGGAATAAAAATCTCACAGTTGATTCTGGTACAGGTAACGTCAGTTTTGAGGGAATAGTCGGGGGAATTGCAGCATTAGGAGATTTGGCAGTCAACAGCACAGGAACAACCAAATTTGGTAACACAGTTACAGCCAAAAGTCTCACAACAAATACAGGTGGAACAACAGAAATTGGCGGTGATATTACCACTACAGGCAAGCAAACTTATGGCGATGGTGTAAATGTTAAAAATCCAGCCAAGTTGACCACAACAAATAGTGAAG
>NZ_JADEWA010000118.1:0-12566 GCF_015207865.1 Dolichospermum sp. LEGE 00246 | reverse complement strand
GATTTCTGCTCTATTACAAAATCCAGATGTCAGTAATAAATCTATAGATATTCCGATTTTTGGTAATGCCAAAATATTAAGAGATGATGACATTACTCTTACATGGCAGGGAAAACATCTTCATTTTGTGAAACTAGAACTTGAGTTTGGTCAAACCATTTATTGTAAAGTTGAGCGTGACTTTTCTCATACTTCAAAAAAAGTAGAAGAATTGCATACAAAAAGTCAATCTATAATTAATTCATTATCTGCTTTAGACGAATTTAAAAATATTGTTGAAAGCAGTAATTTTAATTCTGAAGTAATATTAGATATATTGAGAGAATTGAAATTTGAACGAAAAGATAAAGCAATATATAATGCTTTTATGACATGGTTATGGGCATCTCTACCTAATAAAAATCAGTAATCATAGATAATGATTATACTTCAATTTACTTGTGTTTATACAAACTAAAGGTACAACAGCTTACTCTAAACAGGCTTTTGAGACTCAGCCATCTCAGTAAAAGTCATCAAACACCGTTGACAAACTCCTAACTCCCATAAAGCAGGTATTTTAAACCTAGCATCACAATTGGGACACTTGGATAGTAAACGCAAATTATGGCGATCGCATCCCCCAGTTTCCTTAAACTGCCACTTAATCTGGTGCCAAGGTGTTTCCGCATAACAAGCACCACATAAACGAATGGGTTCATGCTGCATACCCACCCCAACAGGTGGCAGCATTTGGACTAACCTTTGGGCATCCACTTCCACCACAGATGCGACAGCCTCCAACTCTTTTTGACTAGGACGAGGATTAAAATGAAACCTTTCCCACCGTGCTATTACTGCACCAATCCCAGCCAAATTACCCAACCCAGCAGCAGATAAATGATTAGCCCGTCTAAAACGACCTAGAAAATGGCTCAGGCTTTCCCCTTCATAAGGTTGGATGATAAAAAGCCAAGGCTTAACATCTGGTGCAGTCATCACTTGTACTCCTGCGCCACTTCCTGTAAAACAGCCTACCGGAAAGCGACAGTCAATTTGTCATTATGAACATATACAAAAACTTTTTTTAATCAGTAACGCGACAGTTAATTTGTCATGTTCATGGGAAACGACATTTATTTTGTCACTAACTGGATTGAAGTATAATATCGTTAAGACGCTAAAATCCTTGTAAAGCAAGGATTTATAAAATGACATTAATTTGTCACAATGACAGATAATTAGTCACTGTACAACTGGGGTTTCTCCAGAACGAATCGCACTTGCTGGTATCCCGGCTGTACCCCAAACAAATAAGCCACTTGTACTGAGCTTGTCGAAGTATCTGTTGGCTGGGAGTATCATTGAGATATCGAAATTTTTGTTTTGCCATCTATAATTGCTCGGATCTTTGTACCAACAGGAATGACTGCATTCTGACCTTTAATAAAAAAACCAAGTGGACTGACAAGGGCGAATACAGCGATACTGACTCCTACGTTTCCACCACCTTCGCTATTTCGCCCTGCCAGCAATGATATCTTCGTGCCGTCTACTGCTGAGGTTGACAAAATTTTGAGAGAAAGTTTTCCTTTTCGACCAAATAATCCTGATTTTTGTGCTTCAGCAATTTCAGCACGAGCTCGCGTTCCTGCTGTTATTACTGCTTTACCTTCTACAATTACATCTTCATCAACCCGCAAGTTAACTAAATCTCCTGTTCTTGCTGTTTTGCTAGAAAGCTCATCAAGTGTGGAAAGGATAATCTCGGTTCCGTCAGGAATAGTAACTTCAACGGGATTTGGTGTTACTGATGGGGAAGGATTGTACGTTGGTACTGGACTAGGCACAGGTTTCACAGTCTGAGCTTGCACCCAAGGTTGATATGGAGTGATAATATTTGAGGTCAAAGCCACAGCAGTTAAAGTTGCAAAAAATGTAGTCCTCATTTTCAAAGTCATGTTTTCTCTCCTATTGTGGTATTCATGGTTTTGATTAATTATTAGTGTTAAAGTGATGTATGTCATATCTGTAACAACATCATTAATTCACACGAGTATAATTGTGACACTAATGTTTACAAGTGTCAACATTAGTGCGATCGCCGATCTTGTAGGTTGGGTTGGGGTACAGCAGACGAAGCCATTATCAAGCTGTCGGGGTTATCGTGAAAAGTTAAGGAAATAGGGGTGAAATGAGCATCCATTCCGAAACTTACGCTAAGGACTTGATGACCTGTTTTTAACATTCTCTTTACCTACGAGATACCTGTACCAATTGAAGTCTCTGAAATTTAGGAGCCTCAACCCAGTGCTGTGTCGTATGAAATTGTTGTACCAAATAGAGTTTGGGTAAATTGGTACGTTGAGAATTACCAAAAATATTGATTGACAAAATACTTATCCAGTAAAGGTTACAGCCTTAGCGTAACTTTCTGTACGATTGCTCATTTGACCCCGATGCTATAAGCGTAAGGCGGTGGAACTTTAAGTAAGTATCCACAGCCTTATACTGTTTAGGCTAACCGTTATCTTGATTGGACAAATCTTCTGAGTCCACAGATATATCTTCTCTCGGTGCAGCTACTTTTACCATTGCATGGCGGAGTACACGATCGCCAAAATAATAGCCCCGAACTAACTCTTCTAAAATAGTTCCTTCTGGATGTTCGTCGGTTGGTTCTCGCATCACAGCTTCATGCAAATTCGGGTCAAATTCTTGACCTTCAGGGCGCATGGGTGCTACACCTAAACGTTTGAGACAATCCACCAATTGTTTATAAACCCCTTGATAACTCTTATGAATTGTCATTTCACCATCGCCTTGGGGTTTGAGGTGCGCTCGCGCTCGTTCAAAATTATCAACGACAGGTAGCAATTCCGTAATTGTGTTGCGCTTTACCTGTAGGTCAATTTCTTCTTTTTCTTTGGCAGTTCGTTTGCGGTAATTCTCAAAATCTGCGGCAATTCGCATATATTGAGTGCTACGGTCTTCCAATTGAGCTTTAAGGGTTTCAATTTGCTGAGATAAATCTGCTAAGACAGAGATATCTACTTCGATGTGATTGGCTGTAGCATTACCATTTTCTTCAGTGAGTATATTATCTCCCTGTTCATTTATTTGGTTTGCTACTTGCTCATTAGCTTCGCTGCTAGAGTCTTGGGGGTTAATTTCGGACGGGGAGTCACTTTTCATAAGAATATGTGGTAAGTGGAAAACTCAGTCACTGAAGTGCTGAGAAGAATGGTTTGCGGTAGACTTAGGCGTTTTTGGTAACTTTAGCAACTACTTGCTACATCTTTAGTTGATTCGCCCAATTCCTGGTTTATCCAACAGAATTCAGGAGTCACCGAGTCAGAATCCATTCTGAATTCTGTGCGAGTGGCGGATGAATAACCGGGTTTAAGATCCCCACCAAATCCTAGATTTGGTGGTCTTCAATCGTTTGTGGGTCTGAATCCCCGACTGATTGATTCTGACTCCTGAATTCTTCTTTAAATAGTTTACCTGTTTATTTTCGTTTACTATTATCTACCCATCCTAGATGCTTTTAACAGCAGAAATTTAACAGGCTATCAGCATTCGGCCTTCAGCCTTCAGCGAGTAAGGTAATTATGGGTTTAATTCCGTGTTTAGCAACACGATGGAGGTTGTCTTCGTTACCTATATTTCAGTAGGATGTGATCTTCCTGTTATTCTATGGTGATAAATTGTCAATATAAAAATTTTTACATCAAAAGGTTGTTGGCTAGAATTTAATACAGTATCAATGAGAAGTATATACCACCGTGAGGGAATACTTAAAGAAGAGATTCCCCTACCCTAACCCACTTGCTTATGACTTACTCATCACCACAAGGGCGCAGTACGGCGATAACTATCAGAACTGAGTTTTCGCCCTTTGCTAATAAACTAGTAGCATCTGGCTATATCAATAATGAACAAATGAGACAGGCTGTAGCTACGAGCCGCAAGACTGGCAAGCTACTGACAGAAGTATTAGAGTCAATTACTGACCGAAAATTAGCTCCTGAACAGGTAACAGCATACAAAAAACAACACTTATTTGAACTTAAAATTTTATACGGTATTGAGTCGCTTGATACTGAAATCAACGAAATTGATACAACAAATGTGGGGATGCTGATTCAAGAACTCATTCCTGTGGAGCTATGTCGTCGCCATTATCTAGTGCCATTGTCAAGACATGATGACCAACCGTCACCTTATATTTTAATGGCGATGGTTGACCCAGATAATTTAGAGGCTTCTGATGATCTTAACCGAATTTTGCGTCCTAAAGGTTTGTCTTTTCAGCGGCGGGTAATTACGCAGAAAGATTACTTGGGCATCATTAATCAATACTTAAATGAGCAAGCTGCCCGCCAAAAGACCTTAGATCAACAAAAAAATTATGATGTTAAGGGGGATTTAGACAATTTAGAGAATCTGGAAATAGAGGAAAGTAGTGATGATGATGTTGATTTAGATAAGGCGATGAAGGGTGCTGATGATGCACCTATTATTAAACTTGTGAATCGGATTTTGTTGAAGGCTTTAAGTGAGGGTGTTTCGGATATTCACATTGAACCCCAGGAAGAATATTTACGGATTCGTTTCCGTAAGGATGGGGTATTACGTGAGGCATTTGAAAATATGCCGAAAAAAATTATCCCGGCAGTAACAGCCAGATTTAAAATTATTTCCAATTTGGACATTGCCGAGAGACGTTTACCTCAAGATGGACGTATCCGCCGGATATTTGCGGGGAGAAAGGTGGATTTTCGGGTAAATACTCTACCTAGTCGTTATGGAGAAAAGGTTGTTCTCCGGATTTTAGATAACTCCTCTACCCAATTGGGTTTAGATAAGTTAATTACTGACCCAGAAACCTTAAAAATTGTTCAGGATATGGTTAGTAAGCCCTTTGGGTTGATTTTGGTGACAGGACCAACTGGTTCGGGTAAAACGACTTCGTTGTATTCGGCACTGTCAGAAAAGAATGATCCGGGGATTAATATTAGTACGGTAGAAGATCCGATTGAGTACAGTTTACCGGGGATTACTCAAGTACAGGTAATTCGGGAAAAGGGGTTGGATTTCTCGACGGCTTTGCGGGCTTTCTTGCGTCAAGATCCAGATGTGTTGCTGGTGGGGGAAACACGAGATAAGGAAACTGCAAAAACGGCGATTGAGGCAGCATTAACCGGTCACTTGGTATTAACTACTTTACACACTAATGATGCGCCGGGAGCGATCGCTCGCTTAGGAGAAATGGGTATTGAACCGTTCATGGTTTCCAGTTCTCTCATTGGTGTTTTAGCACAACGTCTAGTTCGTCGTGTCTGTTCTGAATGTCGGATTGCCTATAGTCCCACCATTGAAGAACTCGCTCGCTATGGTTTATCAGCTTCCCAAGAGGCTCAGGTGACTTTCTATAAAGCCAATATTATCCCACCAGAAGAAATAGTCAGCCGTAAAAATCTTTGTTCAAGATGTAATGGCATTGGCTACAAGGGGCGTTGTGGTGTTTATGAAGTGATGCGGATTACTGAAGAATTACAAACCCTTATTAACAAGGAAGCACCTACAGAAAGGATCAAAGAAGTGGCTGTTGAAGAGGGTATGAAAACCTTACTGGCATACAGTTTAGACCTAGTTCGCCAAGGTGCAACTACCCTAGAAGAGGTAGAACGGGTAACATTCACAGACACAGGTTTAGAAGCTGAATTAAAGGCTAAACGCAAAAGTGGTCTGACTTGTCGGACTTGTACAGGGGAATTACAACCAGAATGGTTAGATTGTCCTTACTGTATGACACCTCGATTTACAGATTAACCACATATTTTGAATTGAGAGTTTGCAGTTTTTTATTGTTAATTAATGGGAGTGGAACAAGACTATGGAAATGATGATTGAAGACTTAATGGAGCAACTAATTAATATGGGTGGCTCAGACTTACACCTATCTGCTGGTTTGCCTCCCTATTTTCGGATTAGTGGACATTTAACACCTATTGGTGAACATACCTTAACTGCTGATGAGTGCCAAAGGTTAATTTTTAGTATGCTCAATAACACTCAGCGCAAAACCTTAGAGCAAACCTGGGAATTAGATTGTTCTTATGGTGTAAAAGGACTAGCTCGGTTTCGGGTGAATGTCTACAAAGAGCGGGGCGCTTTTGCTGCTTGTTTACGAGCATTAAGTTCTAAAATTCCTAACTTTGAAAAATTAGGTTTGCCCGATATAGTTCGGGAAATGACGGAAAAACCTAGAGGATTAATTCTCGTTACAGGTCCAACTGGTTCTGGTAAAACTACTACCCTAGCGGCAATGATTGACCTAATTAATCGGACTAGGGCAGAACACATTTTAACAGTTGAAGATCCTGTAGAATTTGTTTATGAACCTATCAAAAGTCTAGTTCACCAACGCCAATTAGGGGAAGATACGAAGAGTTTTGCTAATGCTTTGAAAGCAGCTTTACGGGAAGATCCAGATATTATTCTCGTGGGAGAAATGCGGGATTTAGAAACAATTGCTTTGGCAATTTCCGCCGCAGAAACAGGTCACTTGGTATTTGGTACATTACATACAAGCTCTGCTGCACAAACCGTTGACCGGATTATTGACGTTTTCCCCTCAGAAAGACAAACTCAGGTGCGGGTGCAGTTATCTAACTCCTTAGTTGCAGTTTTTAGTCAAACTTTAGTACCTAAGAAAAATCCCAAAGCTAATGAATATGGTCGAGTTATGGCTCAAGAAATCATGGTGATTACTCCCGCTATTTCTAACTTGATTCGGGAAGGAAAAACAGCACAGATTTATTCAGCTATTCAGACTGGTGGTAAATTGGGAATGCAAACTCTAGAAAAGGTTTTGGCTGATTTATACAAAGCTGGAACTATTTCTTTTGAAGCGGCAATCTCTAAAACCTCTAAACCAGATGAAGTCCAGCGTCTAATTGGTGCGACAGCCCCAGCAGGAGCTAAATTGCGTTAACAGGTAATAGGCAGGGGAACAGGGGGAAATGTTTACCAATTACCAATTACCAATTCTAAAATTTTAAATTAATATTATGCCTACCTACGTTGCTCGTATTCGTGATTCTCAAGGAAAATCCAGAACTGAAAAATTTACCGCTGATTCCTTGACTGATGCTCGGACTAATCTTAGAGACCAAGGTTTTGTTGTTCAAGAGTTAAAGGAATCTCAAAGCTTGGCTTCTCGGTTTGATATCCAGAAAATTCAGAATTCCTTTGTTAAGGTTTCTGTAAAAGATAAAGCGGTTTTTTCTCGTCAATTTGCTGCTTTGGTAAATGCAGGTGTAGCCATAGTTAGAGGCTTGGGTGTACTCTCTGAACAGTGTGGTAACCCTAAGCTTAAAGCGGCTTTAATTGAAATTAGTGCTGATGTTCAAACTGGAGTTAACCTCTCCGATTCCATGCGTAAACATCCTGATTGTTTTGATGGTTTGTATGTGAGTATGGTACAAGCTGGAGAAATTGGGGGTGTGCTAGATGAGGTTTTAAATCGTTTAGCTAAACTATTAGAAGATATGGCACGGTTACAGAACCAAATTAAATCGGCTATGTCTTATCCAGTGGTAGTAGGGTTTTTGGCAACTGCTATCTTTGTAGGGATGACAGTCTTTCTAATTCCCATTTTTGCCGCCATTTTTAAAGATATAGGTATAGAATTACCACCGCTTACGCAATTTTTGATGGACTGTAGTTCAATATTGCGAAGTTACTGGTCTTTATTGATTATTGGGATTTTATTTGCATTATCGTTTGCCTATAAGCAGTATTACAAAACCCCTTTTGGTAGGTTAAATATTGATGGTATTGCTCTGAAATTACCTTTGTTTGGTGATTTAATTCAAAAATCTTCCATTGCCCGTTTTAGTCGGACTTTTGGTTCATTAACTCGTTCTGGAGTACCAATTTTAACTTGTTTAGAAATTGTGCGAGATACATCTGGAAACCAAGTTATTGCTAATGCTATTGACGCTGCTCGTGAAGAAGTTCAACAGGGGGGGATGATTAGTGTGGCTTTGCTCAAAGAATCGGTTTTTCCTGGTATGGCAATTCAGATGATGAGTATTGGTGAAGAAACCGGTCAATTAGATGGAATGTTGATGAAAGTTGCTGATTTCTATGAAGACGAAGTAGAACAGGCAGTTAAATCGCTTACTAGCGTTTTAGAACCCGTGATGATTGTGGTATTGGGGGGAATGGTAGGGACAATTTTGTTGGCTATGTACCTGCCGATGTTCAAAGTATTTGAAAAGATGGGTTAAGGAAGGATTGAAAGATGAAGAATAAAGAGTAAATAAGCAAGTTTAATCTTTTATTCTTCATACTTTATATTTTTATATTTGAGAAAGATATGACTTTACAAAAATCTGTTTATGAAACCAGTTTAGCTGAGTACAGCAATCATTTATCGGCGATCGCTCTCCTTAAAGAACATCGTCCCTATTTGGAGATGATTCCTAGTCTCCGTCGTCCTGCCGAAAGTGTCATTACTATCACTTTACCTATTGTCCGTATCCGTGATCTAGAAACTAAAACCTCACAAACCACCAGTTTACCCTGTGATATCGCTATAATCATGTGTGACCCGGAATGGAAAATTAAAACCGGTGTGGAGATTTTGGTTTTTATTCATCGTCCCCATGAAGACTTTTCTGATTTATTGGGAAGATGGAGACAAAGCCAAGTTTACTTAGATAAAGAATATGAATGGATTATGCACCCTCGTCACAGTCATATTTTGAGTGAAGGTACTAATACCATTTATCCTCTGTTTGTAATTTTTAATCAAACATCAGAACGGATTCAAAGAGGTTTAGTAGGTGTAGACTTACCTTTTGTAAAACAAACGCCGATAACTTTGGAAGATCAAGAATATCAAGTATCTTATCAAGAAAATGTCGAAAACCCGTAAAGTTATGCCCGGTTTTAGCTACCTTTTTTGACAATGTGTGATTAATCTAGACTAATTATTGTATCCTGAATAAAAACTCAGTGAGTGGTTATCTTAATATGGGTCAAATCACCCAATTCTATTACACAGCACAACACAAACCAAACCAATTGATTTATGGTAGTGGTCAAACCGCAGTGATTACAGGATGGATGGTGAAACAAGCGATCGCTAAACATCTACAATCAAATGAATATGCTGTAATCGGACAGTTATACTCACCTACTAGAGGTATCAACTTACTAATTCGCAACTTATTGCTAAATCCTCATGTGCGGTATTTAGTTATTCTCAACGCTACCAAAGAAGATAAAAATGCTGGTGCTTGTCAATGTTTAAGTGATTTCTTCCGTCATGGTGTGGCAGAAAGTATTAGCGACGCTGGGCGAAAATCTTGGGTAATTTGTTCTCCTATTCCTGGTTATATTGATATTGATATTGATATCAATGCCTTGGAAAAATTACGCCATTCCGTAGAAATTCAAGACGCTACATCAATTGCTGATGCTGTCGAAAAAATTCAATATTACGCCCAAAAAGAAACCGTTGCACCTTGGGGAATACCTGTAGAATTTCCTATGACTACAGTTGAACCAACTGTTTTACCAGGAACACGCTATGGACACAGAATTGAAGGTAAAACAATTGCTGAAACTTGGGTAAAAATCATTCATAGAATTAAAACCACTGGTACAATTAGACCCACTGGCTATGATGGTAAATGGCAAGAATTGATAGATTTAATGGCAGTTGTCACCGAAGAACCGGAGGATTTCTATTTTCCCGAACCCAATTATTTACCCATAGATAGAAGTTTTCTAGAAGAATATATTTCGCAAATTTTAGATGATGCACCCAATCGAGAAGGAGTAAAATATACTTATGGGCAACGTTTACGTTCTTGGTTTGGACGTGATCAAATTGAACAAGTCATTGAAAAATTAGCCAATGATATTGATTCTGCGAGGGCTGTAATGTCCTTATGGGATGCTAGTCAAGATGATAATGACAATCCCCCTTGTCTAAATCATGTTTGGGTGAGAATAGTTGATAATGAACTATCTTTAACTGCAACTTTTCGTAGTAATGATATGTTCTCAGCTTGGCCAGCAAATGCTATGGGATTAAGGGCTTTACAAATGTATATTTATAATTCTTTGGTTAAAAGAACTGCTCATACATTAAAAATGGGGGCATTAATTACTATTAGTCAAAGCGCCCATATTTATGATGACTGTTTTGAAAATGTCGCCAATGTCATTTCATCTCAATATCTTAAAATATCTCAACAAAAAGACTATTTTGATCCTGCTGGTAGTTTTATTATTACTATTCAGAATCATCAAATTATTGTCGAACATACAACTCCTGGTTCTGGAGAAGTAGTTAATTGTTATTCTGGTAAATCTGCACATAAACTTTCCCAGCAAATATTCACAGATTGTCCGGGTTTACAAGTTTCCCATGCCATGTATTTAGGTGTGGAATTGCAAAAAGCGGAAATGGCTTTGTTAATGAAAGAACAGTTTATTTATGAACAGGATAAACCAGTAAAATTGCAGCTATACTCAAAACGGTTGGAATCTGGACTTTTATAAAATCACGAAAAACCTAGATTTGTAGGGGTTTAGTAATGTTCAGAAGCAAGTCGAAACCCAAGGGGAACTCCAGCTTGATGAAATTACCCTCACGTTAAGTAGTGAGACAGAATTAATTACACAATGTCATTGCGTTAGCCATATGGAACGAAGTGAAATGAAGCAATTCCAAGGGTTGTGATTGCTTCCCTTCCCTCGCAATGACTGTAAATATTTTTGTCCAATTACTTACCGACCTAGAACAATGGCTCAAAGCTCATATAAACTTGATCTAAGCTACTTTTTTTAAATTTTAATTCTACCCTGCGGTACTGGCTTATAATTGCCAAGGGGCTAATGCTCCTGTACTTGTAAGTCCAAGGGGGATAGATGACAATTAAACGGTTGCTGTTAATTGGGCTAACTTTGTTAGCGATAATGTTGTCAGGGTTATCTTTATTAAGTAGCTGGCAAAAACCTCAGTTCCAGAGTCGTCTAGAATTGTACCAGACGAATATTGTCTTACAAGCTCAGGCATGGCAACCAGAAGACAGTAGCGACGAAAGTATTCAAACATTTCAAGAATCTATTCTCGGTGCTAATCCTAAGATGAGCGCAACAAAGCAATATCAAGAAGCGAGTGAATCTGTCAAAACTAGTTTAGAGGCAACTAATAAAAAATTAGTAAAACTGCAATCTTCGCCAGCAACTCCAGTTTCCGCAGAAGAAAAAAGTTTACAAAAATCTATCCAACAACAAGAAAAATTATTAGCAGAAGTAGATTTGCGGCTGGGAATTTTACAAGCACAGCAACAGCAAACAGACAATGCTATTAAAACTTGGAATCAATTACAGCAATCATCAAATATCAATTCTAAATATCAAGAAACTGCCCAAGTATTAAGCGGAATGTGGAGTCAACCTCCCCAGTTATTTCCTAAAGCTGAACAGCTAATTCAACAAAATTTAGATAGTTGGTTTCGTTCTACGGCGTTAGAAAAATTATATCAACTTCAACAACGTCAGGAAGCTTTATCCTCTCTGAAAATTGCCCAACAAGCAGCGGCAGCCCAAGCATTGTTAAAATTAGCGGTAATTGCGACTATCCCCACCTTGACAGCTTTTCTAGGGCTAATTCTGCTGCTTTTCTTATTGGTTCAACGATTGCTTAAAGGTCGAGAATCCATACTAGCTACAAATAGTGATTTAGTTTGGTCAACTCCTTGGAATTGGGAAATAATTATTCAGGTTTTTGTCCTCGGATTTTTCTTAATGGGACAATTATTTATCCCCGAATTATTATCTATTTTACCTATTCCTCGTGGTACAGGAAATGCCAGAATTGAAGCTTCTGTAGTTTTAGTTAGTTATATGTTAGTGGCTTTTGGTTCTTTGTCAGTTCTATATTTTTCCATTAGGCGTTTTTTCCCTCTTCCTAACAACTGGTTTCGCTTCAATTTCTTTGGTAATTGGGTTTTGTGGGGATTCGGTGGCTATTGCACGGCTTTACCGATTGTGGTAGTAGTATCACTGATTAATCAAAAATTGTGGCAAGGACAAGGTGGCAGTAATCCACTTTTGCAAATGGCACTAGAAAGCCGGGATAATACTGCATTAGGCATATTTTTCTTTACCGCAGCTATAGCTGCACCATTTTTTGAGGAGTTTCTATTTCGAGGTTTTTTATTACCATCTCTGACTCGTTATACTTCGGTTTGGGGGGCAATTTTGATCAGTAGTTTGTTATTTGCCGCTGCTCACCTCAGTTTATCAGAAATACTCCCGCTGACAGCATTAGGAATAGTCTTAGGAATAGTTTACACGCGATCGCGCAATCTACTTTCTTCTATGCTTCTCCACAGTCTTTGGAATAGTGGCACGTTAATTAGTTTGTTTCTTTTAGGTGGTAATAATTAGGGTTTGCTGAAAAAGTTATCTGTGAGGGCTGGTAGTCTGTCAACCCGAAAATGACGGGTGGAGGCAAGTAGGGGGAGAAGAGAGGTAGGGGGGTAGGGGAG
>NZ_JADEWA010000744.1:0-1337 GCF_015207865.1 Dolichospermum sp. LEGE 00246 | reverse complement strand
CAATAAATATAGGTTATTTATCGTATTGTCTAAAGAGACATTCTGTGGGATGGTTATCTCGATGGATTTTTCGATATCACAATGCAGATAAATTTAAAGTTCATTCTTATTTTCTTCATGAATCAAATGAAATAGAGGGATTTACTAAAGATTTTTTTGTAAAAAATTCATATAAATTTTATCAATTCGGGGCGCACGATAACACAATCTGGGATCAAATACAAGCAGATAATATTGACATTCTAATTGATTTAGACAGTCTTACTTTGGATCGTTCATGTGAAATTATGTCTATAAGATCCGCTCCTATTCAAGTAACTTGGCTAGGTTGGGATGCTTCAGGTTTGCCATCGGTGGATTATTTCATAGCTGATCCTTATGTGTTACCTGAATCAGCCCAGAATTATTACAGTGAAACAATTTGGAGACTACCACAAACTTATATAGCAGTTGATGGTTTTGAAGTAGGTGTACCTAATTTGCGAAGAGAACACTTAAATATTCCTAGTGATGCCATACTTTATCTAATGAATCAAAAGGGATATAAAAGGCATCCAGATCACATAAAATTACAGATGAGAATTATCAAGGAAGTTACCAATAGCTATCTGCTCATTAAAGGTGAAGCTGATACAGAATCATCTAAAGAATTTTTTGAACGTATTGCAGAGGAAGCAGGTGTGGATTTCTCTCGATTAATATTCTTGCCAGCAGTCCCTCACGAACTTATTCACCGTGCTAATTTAGCAATTGCCGATGTTGTACTGGATACGTATCCCTATAATGGTGCAACAACAACATTAGAAACTTTATGGATGGGAATACCTATGGTCACTAGAGTTGGACAGCAATTTGCAGCCAGAAATAGCTACACGATGATGGTTAATGCAGGTATTACAGAAGGTATTGCTTGGAGTGAAGATGAGTATGTAGAGTGGGGTGTGCGTTTGGGTAAGGATGAAAAACTCCGACAGCAGATTTCTTGGAAATTGCGTCAGTCAAGACACACAGCACCGCTATGGAATGCAAAGCAGTTTACCCGTGATATGGAAACGGCTTATGAGCAAATGTGGCAGAGGTATCTTGATAGCAAATAAGTACATAGTCAGGACTTCAGCTATAAAAAAAATGTGCTACGATCACCAAATAATGTTCATCAAAAGAGGTCATCATCTATGGAATCGCTAATAATAAATAAAATTTTAGAAAAAGTTAAAGGTTTTCTACAAAAAACCTATCAGGAGAATTTGGATAAAGTTATCTTGTTTGGTTCTCGTGCTAGAGGCGATTATCATTCTGATTCTGATGTGGATATTTTAATTGTGTTAAAAGAACCC
>NZ_JADEWA010000117.1:0-12580 GCF_015207865.1 Dolichospermum sp. LEGE 00246 | reverse complement strand
TTGTATAAGAGACAGTCACTACTCTCAATAAAAACATTCACAAGAACAAGATCCCCGACTTCTTAGAGAAGTCGGGGATCTGAATCTTAACTGTTATGATTAATAGATTCAGCTTTAGCAACTACAGGATTAGGAAGAGGTGGAGGTGTAGGGATTTTCGATTCTAGATGGGTTTTGCTATTAGTTTGATTCAAAAGAATCATAGACAATAAACCATCTGCTAAACCATTATTACTACCACTATTACCACCAACAATGATATCAGGAATAATGCGGACATTGCGATCGCCCACAATTTGCATTAACTGCATCGCTGTGTAACCTTGCAAACCCAATGCTTGTACCCCTGTCCGATAGGTTTCTGCTTTCGCGTTACCTGTCGCCCGGATACCTTCAGCTTCCGCTATGGCTTTGAGTTTAGTGGCTTCAGCTTCACCTGTTGCTTGCTGAATTTGTGCGTTAGCTTGCAACTCGGCAATTGTGACACCTTGTTCCGATTTTACCAACTCTTGCTGAATATCTGCGATCGCTGTTTCCCGGACTAACATTTGTCGTTGGGTTTCTGCCATTTGCTGAACTTCGTAAGTTTTGCGTTGTTCCTCAGCAATTTTCCGGTCTGTCAGCGTGTGCATTAATTCATTCGGTGGCGTAATCAAACCAATCAACGAATCCACTGCTTGCACATCATAAGCACGTAAGGCAGATTTAACGTATTCAGAGGCTTCAACTTGACGCTCACTTCTGGCAATCAAGAAATCCAGGATAGTATATTCTTGAGCCGAGTTGCGGAAATAATTCCCCACAATGGGACGCAAAACCTGATCAATGACATTTTGCATCGAACCCAAGCGGGAAATCACTTTCGGAGCATCTGACGCACCAATGTGAATAATTTGGAATATCTCCAAATCAAAGCTAAAACCATCAAATGACAGAAGTTTCAGCGCCGTTAAATTCGTATCATACCCATGCTGACCGCTAATTCTATCAGTAAAGTTTAAGACAATGTTTGTTGTCGGCACTAGCTCAACTTTCATCACTTTAGTATTGAGCGGGTGCTTCCCAGGATATAAAGGCTCAACCCAAACACCCTTATGTCCTTGATTGACCAAATTTCCGTGAGTGAAAGATGCCCCGCTCACATCTTCCTGTTCTTCACCAACAAAAGAAATCACCACACCCACATAGCCGATAGGGATTTGAGTCATCGGTACTTGTTCAATACTTACCAACCAAGGATTGAGATTCCACGAACCCGATAATAACACCTGTTCTTGTAAACCCCGTTGTCCCCCAGCGTCAATAAATTTTTGACCATTTTGAAAATTATTATGTCCGGTAATAGCACGCCCAGCAATTTCACCTGCGGCAATTGGTGAACCATCCAAAGTAGTCACAATACCAACTTTTTCCGCTGCTATTTCATAGATTTGTAACTGTTCTGGACGCATACCCTCTTTACTGGCATTTGCTGCTGTAATCACTTTAAACAGCGCTGTATTGATGCGGTAAGTACCTGCGGTGATAAAAGCAATTTGCCGTCCTTTCTCCCCACCTTTGGTTAAGAATTTCCGAGCATCTTGAAAATTATCACATTCGACAATTTTGCCCAAAATCCGTTCTGGAGGGTTAGAAGCCCCATCAGCGGCGACAATCAGAGCGATTTGACCTTGGGGGACAACAATTACCGACTCTTTTTTCACTGCATATTGCCAAGGCCAATAACCCCAGTGCCAACCAGGGGCGAGGGTATCTGCTTGCAAACCCGCTTCACCATTGAGGGCAATTAATCTACCAGGAGGTAATCCTTTACCTGACAGGGTGAACTTTTTCACCACAATTCCCACTTCCCGTTCACCGATAACCACCAATCCACCAAAGAAGAAACAACCGCCAATAATAATCACGGGAATAATGATTAAAGGCTCAATTCCCATTGATTGATAGGGGATTGGACGAGTTATAGACTGAGTAACTACGGGTTGAGTTTGGGTAGAGGGAATAGAAACAGAAGTAAATTCTTTTGCTGTCAGTGTTTTTATGGGAGTGGCATTAACAGCATTAACACCACCTGCTAAAGCTAAGGCTGCAATTGCAGATGTAGCCACGCTGACAAACTTATTTTGCTTACTTTTACCAAGAGAAAACGGAAAGCTTTTCATATATGTGCCTCTTTGGGCAACTAATCATCTAAGGTATCACTTCATCAGGAGGGAATGATTTTTCTTAAACTTAATGTAACTTTTTATCAGGCATTAATAACCTGACACTGCTGTTGATTCCAGTTATATAATCATTGCCATTAGGTATTAAAGACAATACACAACTTTTTATAACTTCGAGTTTTCCTAATTTTAATTGCTGTTCAGGCACAGTTATAGATAAGATGCCAGAGGGTATTGTAATTTTTCCATAACGTTCTTGAGTAGTTCCATTCTTCATGACTATAATTAACTTATAGATCACTTCTTGTGTTGTTTTCACGTTACCTTTGCGGGTAAATATATAAGTTGATTTGTCAGTTTGTGGTGATTTACTGACTGTTACTTCTGTCAAAGAGGGTAGTATTCCTAAAGCTACTTTGAGCCGCACTGGGTCAATACGAGTTACTATAGCGTTCTGTCTGTTGGTAATAGGTACCTTTTCGATCCCATCATAACTGGCGCAACTAGTAAAATAAAACCTGCCGTCACTGTCCTAGGCATTGTATCCGGTATGGCGGTTGCTTGCGGCGAGTTTAGGGTCTAAGTCTCTTAAACTGACTAACTTACGGGTGGTTTTGGTTGTGAGATCAAATTCGTAGAGAAGATTGGGCTTTTTTCTATCTGCGGGTATAGGTCCCAAGCTACTAGTAACTATATATGCTTTTTTACCGTCAGCACTTATATTAAAAGAAAAAATCTCAGCCGGAACAGTTTTTGCTTGACCAATATAAAACCAGGAATGCAAAGAATCGTCAAATCGGTAAATATGAGCGCGATCATCGGAAAATAAACATTGCTTTTGAATTGGCAAACATTGCCCTAGTTCAATGGCTCGTGATTCCTGTAATTTCCAGTTTTTTAACTCTCCAAAACCCTTAGTAGGATCATAATAATAAATGTGTCCGTAGATAGACGGATTATATTCTCCCCAAGAAAGATTGCCTGTACTGAAATATAACCGACTTCGAGAATCTACCCACATCACCCGACCAGTATAAGGGTATTTTTTATCATAAGCTGTTGGTCGTCCCAGGTTTTCTGTGCGACCTGTGGCTATATCGTATTTATAGATATCCGCAGTCGGAACTGCTGCTCCATAAAGTACATTAAGATTGGGGTCAACAGCAGTAGATACAATGGAAACGTGCTTTGCTCCAATGCCTAATGGTTCTATGCTACTCAGGTCGGTAAATTTTTCCTCGTTTGGGTTGTATGCGTACCAATGAAAACCTCTGCTAGAAAGATAGTCATCGTTCAAATTTGAGCGATCCATAGTAGCTACATAGACCTTACCGTTGTACCAAAGAGGACGAGTATGAAATTTTTGACTTGTCTCTGTTGGTTGCCAGTTATTTGCTGCTAAAGAAGCAGAACGCGCATCTCCCACATACCGAACTGTACCCAATTTGGATTCCAAGCGATAGAGGGCAGAATTGGTAACATGATCCATACCACCAATATATATATCTCCATTGGGCGCAGAACCGGTGGCGTGCCAACTCTCAATAGGCTTAAGTCCATTGTCTGTATTGGGTAATTGCCAGTGCCAAGATCCTACTTGTTTACCTGCCCAGCCTTTCACGCTTTTATTGTTGAATCCATAAGCGGTTGTTAACGAAAATAAGGATGTAACGAATAGTAACAAGAGATATGTGTAACTTGTCGATTTAATCATAAGACAAGTTTGGAATATTAAGCAGTCGTGCAAAATAAATTAATTGTACCTTTAAGAAAGGAAACAGATAACAGATAAGCACTACAGGGATTTTTATTTGTTCCAAAAATATTTCATTAACGGGACTTAGAGACTTGCAAATAAAAAAATATCCCGTCGTTGGGATAAGGCAGGGAGCAGGGGCAGGAAAAGTCGTTTTGATTTAGTAAAATTTGGATAGCGTTCGCGGAGCATCCCGGAGGGAACTAGCGCTGCTGCAAGCAGTTCATCTTTTTTCTGGAGTTCTCTTAATAAAACAAGGGTGGACAAACAGCCCACCCTCAACACCAGAGATTGCGATTAATTGTAGTTAAATTTACACTAAACCACCAGCAGCTTGAAAACGAGCGCGAGCGCGTTTAAATGCCTGTGTTGCTTGGAATTGTGCTTTTCGGTCATCTGCGCTAACTTGATTTAAGCCAGATTGTGCTGTATTAAAAGCAGTGCGGGCTTCTTCAAGGTTGATTTTGTCGCCACGTTCAGCACTATTGACTAGAATTGTGACTTCATTATCATCAACTTCAGCAAAACCGCCTAAAAGAGCGATCGCTTGCCAACTAGCGTTTTTACTAGCTCGGACACGCATTACGCCTGTATCCAAGGCTGTCAGCATGGGAGCGTGTCCACTGAGAATACCTAACTGACCAGTAGTGCTAGGTAAAATTACTTCGTCAGCTTCAGCATCCCAAACAGTTTTGTCTGGGGAAATTACACGAACAGTTAATGTCATTTGTTAGTTGTCCTTTGTCAGTTGCCTTTTGTCAGTTGTCAGTTGTCAGTTGTCAGTTGCATAAAAAACCACTGACTACTGACTAATGACTAACCTTTGAGCTTTTCAGCCTTAGCTTTAGCTTCGGCAATATCGCCTACTAAGTAGAAAGCTTGCTCCGGTAAAGCATCCAATTCACCAGAAAGAATTTGTTGGAATCCTTTAATAGTGTCTTCCAACTTCACATACTTACCAGGAGAACCAGTAAATACTTCAGCTACAAAGAAAGGCTGAGACAAGAACCGTTCAACTTTCCGCGCCCGTGCCACAATTAAACGATCTTCTTCAGACAATTCATCTAAACCCAAAATGGCGATGATGTCTTGAAGTTCTTTGTAACGTTGCAGGGTGGATTGTACAGCCCGTGCAGTATCGTAGTGATCACTACCAACAATGTTGGGTTGCAACATGGTGGAAGTAGAACCCAAAGGATCAACCGCAGGATAGATACCTTTAGAAGCCAAACCACGAGACAATACTGTTGTACCGTCTAAGTGAGCAAATGTGGTTGCAGGTGCGGGGTCGGTCAAGTCATCGGCAGGTACATATACAGCTTGAATAGAAGTAATAGAACCTTCGGTGGTGGAAGTAATCCGTTCTTGTAAAGCACCCACGTCAGTACCCAAAGTAGGCTGATATCCTACCGCAGAAGGCATCCGACCCAAGAGCGCGGATACTTCAGAACCAGCTTGTACGAACCGGAAAATGTTATCAACAAATAGTAATACGTCTTGCTTGTTGACATCACGGAAATACTCAGCCATTGTCAAACCAGACAAACCAACCCGCATTCTGGCTCCGGGTGGCTCGTTCATTTGACCATAAACTAGAGCAATTTTGGATTCGTTGAGGTTATCTTTGTTGATAACTCCAGATTCCATCATTTCGTTGTAGAGGTCATTTCCTTCGCGTGTGCGTTCACCCACACCCGCAAATACAGATACACCACCATGCTGGGTAGCGATGTTGTTGATCAACTCCATCATGATCACGGTTTTACCAACACCAGCACCGCCGAACAGACCGATTTTACCACCGCGTTTGTAGGGAGTTAACAAGTCAACAACTTTAATCCCAGTTTCAAACACAGAAGGTTTGGTTTCCAAATCTGTGAATTTGGGAGCGTCACGGTGAATAGGTAGATATGCTTCGGCGTTTACGGGACCTTGCTGATCTACAGGTTCGCCTAAAACATTAAAAATCCGTCCCAAGGTGGCTTTACCAACAGGGACGCTGATAGGAGATCCAGTATCAACTACTTCTAAACCACGAACTAAACCGTCGGTGGTACTCATAGCAACTGCGCGGACTTGGTTGTCGCCTAGAAGTTGCTGTACTTCAACGGTCAAGCTGATGTTTTGTCCAGCTTCATTTGTACCTGTGATGGTTAAAGCGTTGTAGATTTGGGGTAATTTACCGCCGGGGAATTTAACGTCTACAACCGGACCAATTACTTGGGTAATGTAACCAATGTTTGTTTTTTCTGCGGTGGTGACCATGCTGCGCCTAAATGAATGAAGCTATTTTTCACAAGTGGGTTCGTTTAAAACCCCAGATCAAGCGATATCATCTTTTAGGTTAGCACTTAACGACTCCACCTTTGCCTTAAATTCATTATTAAGAAGAGATCCCCGATTTTGTGAAAATCCTGGAACTGCAAAATAAATTACTTCCACAAAAAACCGCAAAAAGAGAGTATTGGGGATTGACAACGGATTTTATATTTGTTATCATGGATTTGATAAGGAAGATATATCAAACAAATATAAATAGCCCGGTAGGGGTTTAGCGCTGATGAACCCTCATATTATAAGGGTTTCAAGAATGTCAAGAAAGATATGGGTAACGCATAGTGCGGGGAGAGGTTTGGAGAGGGGTCAAATTCTTTTCGTCAGTCTCCCCACTTCAAAACCCCTAAAATCCGGTTTTAGTTCCCCAGCTTAGAAACTGACTCTGTATGCACAAAAATAATTAATTCTGACTAAGACTCCACCAGTTTTCAGCCTGTTGGTGGATAGACTGCAATTCTTCTGAAGACATTTTATCTAGATGTTTTAAAATTAAGCCCATTCGTCCTTGAGTTTGGAGTTTCTCTTTGTGTCTGTCCAGAAAATCCCAATAGAAAAAATTGAATGGACAGGCATTTTCACCTATCCGTTCTTTGTGATTATAAACACAGCTTTTACAATAGTCACTCATCTTATTTATATAGTTAGCAGAAGCAGCATAGGGTTTAGATGCTAATACTCCTCCGTCTGCGAATAAACCCATACCAATAACATTAGTTTGCATCACCCAATCATAAGCATCAATAAATACTGCATGAAACCAATTTTCTACAGCTTGGGGTGAAATTCCTGCAATTAAAGCAAAGTTACTCAATACCATTAACCGCTGGATATGATGAGCGTAACCTGTACTTTTGATCTGGGTGATAGTTTGGTGTAAACAATTCATGTTTGTTTCACCTGTCCAGAAAAATTCAGGTAATGGTTGGGTGTGACCAAACCAATTCTTTTCGGCATATTCTGGATCTACAAAATGATAGATTCCATACATATATTCTCGCCAACCCAATACTTGACGAATAAAACCTTCCACACTATTTAAAGGTAGTTGGTGTTGTTTATATGCTGCTTCAGCGGCTTGAATTACTTCCAATGGTTGGAGTAAGCCAATATTCAAATAAGGAGAAATTAATGCGTGCCACATTGTCTGTTCTCCGGTAATCATCGCATCTTGGTAAGTACCGAAATCTGATAAACGATGTTGAATAAACCAGTCTAATACTTGAAGTGCTTGTTGACGATTTACTCCCCAATCAAAGGGTTCTATTTCTCCATAAGTTAAATGAGAAAGAGAGTTAACTTTGTCTATAACATCGAGAGTAATTGCGTCTGGTGTAAACCATTGGGCTGGGGGTGGATGTAATTTACCTTTAGGTGGTTGACGATTTTCTTTATCTAAATTCCACTGTCCTCCAATTGGTTGTTTGTCCTCCATTAAAATTTGAAAACTTCGTCTTCCTTCTCGATAAAAATCTTCCATTAATAGGCGTTTGCGACTTTTCGCCCAAGCAGTAAATTTTTCTGTACTCCATAAAAATTGATTATTAGGAATTAAGGTGATTGGACAAGGTAATTGTAAATTTTGAATGCTTTGGATGAATGGTTTATCATTGGGTGTCATTACCCGCAATTCGGTAATTTGATTAACTTGAATCCATGCTTGGAGTGATGTTTGAAAATCTGTGGCTACTTTGTATGTGACTGCATAGTTTAGTTGTGCTAATTCTGCTGCAAAGTGGCGCATTGCTGACCAAATTAACACTAATTTTTGGCGATGATATGGTCTGATTTGAATATGCTGTAATGATTCGATGAAAATTACAGGTGTATTTATTTGATGATTACAGCTTTTTAAGGCTGATTGTTGTAGGGAAAGTTGATCGCCTAATATCCAAATTCCAATCATAGATAATTTTATATTTTATGTGAATTTAAGTCTTTTGATTTTGGGATTTGAATCTCCCTGCAATAAATTCTCTTTTTTCTAAATGTTTGGTTTTACGTTTGGTAACTCTTTCTCTCCACATTTGAAAGCTAGATAATTTCATTTCCCTTCTCATTAGAGCAATTACCTGCTTTTCTAAAAGTCCAAATTGGTTTTCTATAACATCAAATGGCGTTCTATCTTCCCAAGCCATTTCAATAATACGATCTATGGTTTCAGTATCTAAGTCAGGTAGTTTCATGTTGGAACTGGTTTGAAAAGTTTAATAAAGCCGTCACAATTATAAATCTATACTGATTATACTATAATAATGCTCTTTTTTCTTGTTTTCAGATTCTAGAACGGATAGATCCAGACTATCTTCCATAAATCTCTTGAATAATCTAAAATGGGAGGAGACACAAAAAACTCTGTACTTTCCTCTAATAGCCTCATCCTGATTGCTTATGAACTTCTCGTCAGCACGACAGTATTTTTACCAAGAGATTCAACAACCTGATGAGGATATCAATCTCGCAAAGGCAGCCTTATATATTGCCCAGGAAGAATATCCAGATATTGATACTGAAGAGTATTTAAATGCTATTGATACAATGGCAATGGAGTTAGAGGAACGTTTGCCTTCTTTTCGCTATCCTCTACGGGTTATTCAAAGTATTAATCAATATTTATACGAAGAATTGGGCTTTGATGGTAATAAAATTGATTATTATGACCCCCGCAATAGTTTTTTAAATGATGTCATTGAACGGAAAACGGGTATTCCGATTACTTTGGCATTAGTTTATATGGAGGTAGCCAAACGGATTGATTTTCCGATGGTTGGGGTGGGAATGCCGGGACATTTTTTGATTCGTCCAGACGTAGAAGATATAGGGATTTTTGTGGATGCTTTTAATGGTGGTGAGGTGATGTTTGCCCAAGACTGTCAAGAAAGACTTTCACAAATTTATCAGCAAGAAGTGACGCTCAAACCTGAATTTTTAGCGGTTGTGAGTAATCGGCAATTTTTAATGCGAATGTTGACTAATTTAAAATATATTTATCTTCAAAAGCAGGATTTAGAAAGGAGTTTAAGAACGGTAGAACGGATTTTGCTGTTGTTTCCAGAAGCAAGTTTTGAATTAAGAGATAGGGGTTTGTTGTATTATCAACTTGGGCAGTTTTCTCAAGCGGCGGAAGACTTACAGATTTATTTAATTAAAGTTCCTGATGCTAAAGATGCAGATGTAATACGTCAATTACTAGCTAAATTAGGTGATGATTAACTTGAGATATCTCATGTAGTAAAAAATGGATTTCGCTAGAATCTGAAGTTAAGTTAATTCATGGCTTTATTGATGAGGAATATTCTTAATTTCTCGATTGACTAACCAAGCAAAAGCTGCGCTAGTGGCAAACATAATCAGACTGTAAATAGCGGCTGGAATCGCCATGGTAGGGTTGTTCAGTAGGGTGGGAGAACTGGCAATGGCGATCGCTAATGTGCTATTTTGAATCCCAACTTCTACTGTAATCGCTTTGGCATTTCCTGAGGTCAGCTTGCTGAAGACGGCAAAGAGATAGGCTAAGACCATTGTTAATATATTCAAGACGAGAGTTACTCCACCTACCTGTAAGAAAAAGGTGGGAATGTTAGCCTTTTCTTTTAACACCAAACCAAAGATAATTAAGGCCAAAAAGAATAGAGACAGCCACTTAACCCATTTTTCGACTTGGGCTGCGAATAGGGGAAAATAGTAGTGTATTCCCATACCTGAAACTACGGGAATAATGGTAATTACCGCAATCTGAATCACTGTTTTTATAAATGGTAACTGTACGGAAGAATTTGCTTCCATAAAGTGCTGCATAGCTAGGTTAACTACCAAGGGAATAGAAAAGACGGTAACTAGACTACTGATAGCCGTTAGCGTAATTGACAAGGCAACATTCCCCCGGACTAAATATGTCACCAGATTGGAAGTAGCACCACCAGGACAAGCTGATAAAATCATCACTCCTACCGCTAATTCTGGTGTGAGGGGAAAAATTGTAGCTACCAAAAAGCCGACTATTGGCAGCATGATCAATTGGGCTATTAATCCCACAAAGACGGCAAAAGGTTCAATTAAGATTCGCTTAAAGTCATCCACTTTTAGTCCCAACCCCATACCCAGCATAATAATAAATAATGCTAGGGGCAGAAAAACCGTAGTTAGAAAATTTGACTCCATGATCATTTTACTCACGCAACTGCCGGCTATTTTACCAAGTATTGACCTAATTATTCTTAAGTTTGGGGAAATTTCAGATTTTTTTCCTGAGTCTAATTTTAATCAGCAATTCATCTTTAATCCGGTTCAAAATTGAAGTTTCATTTAAAGTTGATAAAATTTGACTAACTACTGCTTTTGGTCCATCTGGTCCCCAGGTTGCACCATTGGCTAAATAGGCTTTGGTAACTTGGCCAATACTGTATGAAGATACTCCAGCTACTCCTGCTTGGGTTATAGCTATGGATAAATAGGGTCCAATTGTCATGCCGGCGGTTGCTGTTGCAGAGATACCCAGTAGGGTTTTTAAACTACTTAAACCCAAATTTGCTAATAGTTCACTAGCACCGATACCACCCATACTCAGGGCGATTTTTTGGAGTAATTTCACTGCACCAGTTTCTGTCATGGGGATACCGTAAAGCTTGGATAAGCCTAAAATTAAGGAGATATCTATAATTACAGCACTGAGTATATCCACTACTGTAACAGGATTGAGTGCGATCGCTAATGCTTTAGTAATGACTGCTTTCCAAATTAACTGATTAGCATTTTCTTCTCTAATTATTAGTTTACGTTGTACCAATTGCTGATTAACATCATCAGCATAAAGCATAGTATTTAAAGCTACTAATGCCTTACCTTCATGGTGCAGAATTTCCAATATTTTCAATTTTAATTCGTCAACTTGTGATTGTCCTTTTTGGAGTTTTATACCTCTAGTTCCATCAGGATTTTGTACCGCAATTCTGACTAATGGTGAAGCTGCGGACATGACGATTTCTGCGGGTGAAAGTAATTCCCGCACTCTATCATCTCGAATTTTTTCATAAATTGTAATTCTATCAGTTTCGGGATATTGATCAACTTTATTAAAGACTAAAATAATCGGTTTACCTACTTCTCTTAATTGCGATAATGCTATTTGTTCAATCTTCGTCATATCTCCCGAAATTACAAATAAAATTAAATCTACTTGCTTGGCAATTTGTTCAGCTAAAGCTGCGCGAGTTTCACCGTCTACTTCATCTAATCCAGGAGTATCAATTAATTCAACTTGGGATTGACCATTACTGGGTAATGTGGCTTTTAAAGTCCCTAAAGCTTCTTCACTAATACTCCAATTTACTGTTTGTGCATCACGAGTAACACCATGTAGGGGACCTGTAACAAAGACTTCTTGACCGACTAAAGCATTGAGAAGGGAGGATTTACCCCGTCCTACCATCCCAAAAGCAGCAATTTGGACTACCATGCTTTCTAGTTTATCTAGCATGGTTTCTAAATCATGAATTTCTGCTTCTAACCCTGATTTTTCCACAGGGGAAAGATCAAGATTATTAACTAAGTTTCGGAGTGCGTTTTTGGCTTGTTTGTAGTTAAGTTCGGCTTGAATATCGTCAAAGGTAAAAATGGCATTATCCAATTCTTCTTCCCAATTGGGGATGGATTCGGGTATAGTGTTCATTTGAGAAAGCGAAAAAGAGGGAGTAATTAAAAGTTACACTAGCACAAATACAGTATATGAGATTTTTCAAGCAAGACATATTAATCAGATTTTACTCTGTGGGTGCAGGTTATTTCCAAATTTATGCCTTTAGAAGATGTCGAAGAAGCCATGAAGCTGATCACGGTTAAGTTTAAGGTGTAAAATATTGTAAAGTTTAGTGATGGATAATGCCCACCCTAAATGAATTATGATTAGGTTAGCCGTAATTCGGTGTTAACGGTATAATTCCAATATGTAATATTTCTCAAGGAAGAAAATTCACATGAAATTACTACAAGTCCAAGTACCCGATTTCCGTGTTTTGAAAGATGTTGATATTAAGTTTGATAGAAGGTTTGTCCCTAATATCTTTCCTTTAGGAAGTCTCAATGGAGGTGGTAAAAGTACACTTTTACAATTAGTCTTTGTTTTATTACATTGCTGCACAAATCCAGAAAGAAAAGTTTTTATAAAGAATCTACTACATGGCTTTACACTTAATGATGATTCTAGTGATAGAGTATTAGCCATCATCAAAATTTGGGATGGTGAAAAAGAAGTTGAAATTAAATTTCTAGTTTGTCATAATACTTATATTGAAAATATCTTAAAACAAGATCATGAATACAAAAATAG
>NZ_JADEWA010000743.1:0-1357 GCF_015207865.1 Dolichospermum sp. LEGE 00246 | reverse complement strand
CATTATTGACAGAAGTTGAAAAGCACCAGCTATTAACAGAATGGAATGATACCCAAGTTGAATATCCTGTTGATAAATGTATCCATGAGTTATTTGAAGAGCAGGTAGAGAAAACACCGGATGCAGTAGCGGTAGTATTTGAAAATCAACAACTCACCTATCAGCAATTAAATAGTCGGGCTAATCAGTTAGCCAATTACTTACAAACGTTGGGTGTAAAACCAGAGACATTAGTGGGGATTTGTGTAGAGCGTTCCCTAGAAATGGTAATTGGATTATTAGGGATTCTCAAAGCAGGAGGAGCGTATGTACCCCTTGACCCCGAATATCCCCAGGAACGCTTGAGCTTCATGTTAGAAGATGCTCAAGTTTCAGTATTGCTGACACAAAAATCACTATTAAATGAATTACCCTTAGACAATCGAGAAAAACCTTGTCAGGTCATTTGTTTAGACCAAGACACCTTTAACTTAGAATTAACCGAAAACCCCAGTCACCAAAGTCAACCTAATAATTTAGCCTACGTAATTTATACCTCTGGATCTACGGGAAGACCCAAAGGGGTAATGATAGAGCATAGCGCCATAGTCAATTTAAGTTTAACCTGGGCTAAAACTTTCCAAGTAGAAAACCATAGCCGATTATTGCAATTTGGTTCTTTTAGTTTTGATTTATCCGTAGGTGAAATTAGCACAGCCTTAGTGACAGGTGCTTGTTTGTATTTAGGAAATAAAGTAACTTTATTGCCTAGTCAAAGCTTAGTAGACTTTTTAACAGTAAACAAAATTACCCATAGCTTCTTATCGCCTTCAGCCTTATCTGTACTACCCAAAGCAAAATTACCTGATTTGCAATATCTGACAGTAGGTGGTGAAGCTTGTACAACTGAATTAGTTAATCAGTGGGGAACAGAAAGAAATTTCTACAATTGCTACGGACCTACAGAATCCACAGTCACCGCTACTATCTTCCATTGTCAACCCAATGGCAGAAAACCACCTATTGGTAAACCAATATCTAATCTTCGCATCTATATCTTAGATAGAAACAATCAACTATTACCGCCAGGAATACCAGGGGAATTGTGTATTGCTGGGGTTGGTTTAGCTAGAGGCTATTTAAATCGTCCCCAAGCGACTACGGAAAAATTTATGGAAATAGATATATGTGGTCAAGTGGAGCGAATTTACAGAACAGGAGACTTAGCAAGATGGGGTGCTGATGGCAACATAGAATACTTAGGGCGCATAGATAATCAAGTAAAAATCAGAGGATTCCGCATAGAACTAGGAGAAATAGAAACGGTACTCAATCAACATCCTCAAATCCAGACATCCTCTGTCATTGCTCGTGAAGA
>NZ_JADEWA010000116.1:0-12586 GCF_015207865.1 Dolichospermum sp. LEGE 00246 | reverse complement strand
ATATGAAACTCCATAGAATAAAATATCAGGAATAATAGAACGCGGATAAACGCAGATAAATACAGATAAAGATGGAATAATGAATTTCATGATTCTGTGTAGCCTCCCATAAAATTGGTGTAAGAAATTAGGGACTTCCAAATAAAAATATGTTTCAAAACTAACGCAAAAACTCTCTCTATTTCTTCTCTCTCTGTGTTCTCTGTGCCTGGAGTGGTTCTTTTGTTCATTTATTGGGATAATTTGTTTCCTCGAAGTCCCTTAACTAATTTAGGAATTAGTATGTAATGGAAAATTTAAAAGCCATTCATCGTGAATGGCTGGTTATATAGCAATCCTAAATCATTCTGAAAATTGACATTTATTATCTTTCCACCTCTGGGTAAGGCTATTTACATAAATGAATCTTCAAAAATCAGATCAGATTGCTATTCTAATTCATAGAACGTTATCGAGAAGAGGATAACTGTTGTACCGTTTCTACCCAAATAGGAGCTTTCTTACCATTGACTGGAATCAAGGAATTCCAATGTTCTTGGAGGGATTCAAGACTCATATTTGGTAACTTCTGTTGTCCCCAAGCGATCGCATCAGCAGGTGTTTTCCAATTCGTCCAAGGTGGATTTTCAGCAATGGGAATAAATTGACTCGAATTTGTAGAATTAGCAGCAGGTAGTAAACCTAAAATAGCAACTTCTAACCATAACTGTGGTTGAGTAGATAATTTTACCTGCACTTCACATTGTCTCAGGTGTTGCTGTGCTGCTAAAATAGTTGTAGTTTCCCAATCTTTAGCTATTTGACACAATTGTTGCCAAGTGTCCTCAGTTAGCATCACCATTTCCTTACTGCTAGGAGATGTTTTAGCAATCAACATATCTCGATAAAAACTGGTGATATTTTGCAGGATTACTAAAGGTTCTTTACCCCATTCCAACAAATTCCGAATAATATTAATTACTGAATCGCTATCATTTTCAGAAATTCTTTCCACCATTGTTAGCAACTCATACTCAGGCACATTCCCCACCATTTCCCATACCCAATTTTGGTCAATGGTGATATTTAGTAAACTCAATTGATCCAGTAAACATTGACTATCCCGCAAACAACCAGAAGAGATTTGTGCAATTAAACGTAATGCTTCCGGAGTAATATCAATTAATTCCTCATTCACAATTTGGTTGAGATTTTGTACCATATCCTCCACACCAATTCTCTTGAAATCAAACCTTTGACAACGAGAAATTATTGTTGCAGGAACTTTGTGAATTTCTGTGGTGCAGAGGATAAATACTACATTTTTTGGTGGTTCTTCCAAAGTTTTGAGTAAAGCCTGAAATCCTTGTGAACTGAGGCTATGTACTTCATCTAAAACAAACACCTTGTAGCGGCTGTTGATAGGTATAATGTGGGTGCGGTCAATAATTTGTCTGATATTTTCAACACCAGAGTTACTAGCAGCATCTATTTCTACCACATCCAGAGATAAGCCTTTGGAGATGCTGGTACATGAATTGCACAGGCCGCAGGGTGTGGGGGTAGGACAATTACCATGTTGACAATTGAGAGATTTGGCAAAAATGCGGGCGCTGGAAGTCTTACCTGTACCTCTGGGACCAGTGAATAAGTACGCCGGGGCAATTCGTTGAGATGTGATAGCATTGGTGAGAGTAGTTGCGATCGCTCTTTGTCCAACAAGTTCAGTAAAGGACTGAGGGCGATATTTCAGGTGAAGTGGTTGATATGTCATGTTTTTCAAAAGTAGATATGTTGAATTTCCCCAAGCTCATTTATCATTAATAAACTTGGGGTGTGAGGAATTTTTAGTGTGGTTGTTAAAATAGATTTGATGTAACGAACCACAGAGGCACAGAGTACACAGAGAAAAGAGGTTTAAGAGATATTTGCAGAACTTTTGACTGACAAGTATTGAGGTTTGGTTAGCTCAATCTAAACCTCTGCAATTTTTGATTCAGTTATCCTATGCAGCAGCAACTTTCTTTTTTCTTCCTCTAGTTTTAGGAGTAGAATTTGCAGAAGTTTGAGAATTAGTTTTAGTCTCTGCTGTATTTTTCCGTAGAGAAGAATCAGTTTTTATCACATCATTTTTATTCTTGATATCTTCTTCTGCTTCCTCTGTCTCAGCAGCTATATTTATTTCCTCTTTTACTTCATTTTTTGATGGAATATTTGCTGTAATGTTAACCTCCTTTTCATCATCTGAAGTATCTTCTTCCATAGCTGTGCTGTTATTACCAATAAGTTGAACCGGCATTACCAGAATTAATTGATTGAGAATACCATCAACAGGAGTAATAACCACAGGAGTTGTAGTTTGATTGATATTAATCAACACCTCATTCGTGGGTAGAAATTTGAGAGCTTGTTCCATATATTTGATATTAAAACCCATGACTAATTGTTGCTGATAACCATCTTGAGGTTTAATATTTAAAGATTCCACAGCACCAGCAATATCTGAAGATTCAGTAGATAAAGTAGCTTGTTGATGCTGGTAGTCACAGATAATTTTGACAATCTTATTCTTCTGGTCAGCGACAATTCCCACTCTTTTTAAAGCATTATCAAATAATTTCCTATCAGCAATAAATTGATGTTGAAATTGTTGGGGAATTAAAGCTGAATATTTGGGATAATCTCCTTCTAATAATCTCGTGGTAATTTGGATATTGGGTAATGTAAATACCGCAATACCATTGTCGATGTTAATAGTACATTCGCTGTTATCTCCTACACTACCTAAAATCTTTTGTAATTCTATTAACGTAGGTTGAGGAATTGTTATTTCTACCGTGTTTGAATCAGTTTCAATTTGTGCGTTTTCTGTCAATTGCTCATCTGTTTCTATTGTCCCAGAAACAACTGCTAACCGATGTCCATCTGTTGCTGCTGCTTCCCAACTACTATTAGTAAATTGGAAATGAACTCCAGCTAAAACTTGTTTATTTTCATCATGACTAGCAGCAAATAATGTTCCTTCTAATGCTTGTAACAACTTAATTGCTGGTAATATAATATTCTTACCTTCAATTTCTGGTAAAGATGGAAACTCTTGAGGACTAACTGTTTGAATCCGACATTTACCGCAAGAGTGAGTAATAATTGCTGCATTATCTACAATCTCCAAAATAATATCTTGTTTGGGAAGACTTGAAATTACTTGGGTGAATAATTTAGCAGGTAAAGCAATTTTACCTTCTAGTTCTATTCTAGATTTGCATTGAACTCGAATTCCTAAACTCAAATCAAAAGCAGTCACTAGAATTTGTTGTTCGTCTTTATCCGCAACCAATAATATATTGTTGAGAATGGGGTGATGAGGTTTGTTAGGTACAGCGTAACTAACCAAGTTAAGGGTATCAGCGAGGTCTTTTTGAGAAATTGTGAATTTCATAATTTTGGTTTATTTTGATGTCAATAAAGCCATGAAATAAGAGGTGCTTAGTTTGCTACTAAACACCTTAATTCACTCTGTACTTTGTATACAGAGTAGTTATTTTCTGGAATTCATGTTTGGTAAGTTCCAATTAATCGCTAAAAACCACCAACATAAAAGGTGTTAGTGTTTTATTACAGATGAAATTTTCTAAATCTTTACGGCTTTTCATCATCTGCTTGAGTTGAAGTGGTAATTCATTACAAATTATTGTGTAAATCAATAAAAAAAGGTCTGTTTATGAACCTATTTCTACTGTGTGAGATTTGCCGTTATTATTTGGAGAAACTGGGATGAGACTATGAGTATTTAACTGTTCAATCTCATTTGTAATTTGCTGTTGTCGTTGCTGAGAAAGAGATTGATAAATTTGTTGAAGAGCTTTGATGGTTTCTCGTACTTGATGAAGACAATCAGTATTAAAATTTAATGTTACGGTTTCTCCATCTTCAAAAAATGAACAGGATTGGTTATTGCCATTGTTATATGAACTGACATAAGTGTCTTTGGTAATATTGGCTGTAAATGAATGAGATAGTTTCATATTTTGATAGAGATTGTACAATTTTTAGCCAGAAAATATGATGATTTGATTGACAATGAAGGCGTTTAATGTATACATTATTCTGTTGATATACACCTCTGTAAAATTAGAAACATAATCTAAAATACAGATTACACCTTCTGATTAAAATCATCAAATACTTAGCGCGTAGCGCATAATAAATTATTCGTTTTGGTGTCAAATAATTTATTGCTTGAGCTGGGTTTGTTGGTTTATATCTAGTTCGGCTATTTGAATTATTAACTCTGTTGGTACATTCCAACATTTACATTCCCAATTTTGACTTAATCGTTCTGCTTTTCTGACATAAATAGTTGAATTTGTTGTATTTTCGAGAAGCCATCTTTTAAATTGAAGTGCCTTTTCTTCAGTTTCAAAACCGAAGTATGTGACTTTTCTTTGTCCCAAAGGATTAGTAATAGTAGCGACTCTGGGTGAAAGCATATTTAGAGTCCATCCACTAGCACTAAGTTGTACTTTAGTAATGTTGAGCATTGATTTTATTTGTGGTAGTTTAATTTCAACTTTGGGAACAGGCTTTAGATATTCGGTAGTCGCTTTTTTTTGTTTTACAAATATTTCTCAGAACTTACGAAAATATCTTTTGATACCAAATTGATATGAAGCGGCATAGAATAAAATAACAAGAATAATTGACCGCAGATGAACACAGATAAAGATGGATAAATCAATGGATTTCAGTATTCTGTGCAGCCTCACATAAAATTGGTAAAACCCTCATTCTCTGTGTTCTCTGTGCCTCTGTGGTTAGTCACAAAAACCTAAAATACACAAAAAATGAGATTTTAAAAGATTTTTTTACGTAAGTCCCATAAATAATTTTCTCCCTTGAATTTCTCCGAATTTCTCCAAGAAAGAAGCGCGTCAGCGAGAGTGATTTGATGCTGTATTGCTAAACTGAAACTGAGCGTTTTTGTGAAATTATTTCCTCATTTGTAAACTTTTGCAGAGAATTTACACAGATGTATAGTGAACGACAAGAACCTGTAGTATTATGGAAATAGGTTGCAAATTTTCTCAAACCTCCAGTTAATGTTAATGCCAGCAAATACTCCGCAGCAATAACAGCTACTTGTTGATTAACAAATAAACTTTGGCGGTTTCGTGCTTGAATTTCAGCACACGATAAAGTTGTTGAATTTAATTCTTCAGGTAATGGTGTGAGCAGTTCTGGATGTTGTCTAGAAGGACTGGGAAGATTAAAACAAAAGTTAGGTTTTTCAAGATGATCAAAAGCACCTTTTAAAGTAAATTGATTAGTAGAACCAAACACTACTTGTCCAGAACTAGAAACAGCATGATTACCACAATCTAACCACCAAATTTGTGGTGGAGAATCTGAGTAGTTTTGCTCTAAGCAACTGCTAATTTCAGCACGCGCAGCAGCATTATCTACACAACCGATAACAACTGTTAACTTGCGCCATCTTGCTGATATAATCTTTTTAGTGAATGGTTTAGCGATCGCCCTAATTTGCACTCCCAATCCTAAACTGTATCTAGCTGCTAGAACTTCCGCTTTGTGTAATCCAATTTCTGACTGTTGAAAATTCTGTCGGGGGATGTTTTTAGGTTCAATGATATCTGGGTCTACAACTATGCAAGAAGCGGTTTTATTGCTATTTGCTTCAATCTCCAGCATCAGTCTAGCAACCGACGGAATCAAAAAACCTCCTGTCCCACCAGTACCCACAACTATAAACTCGACGTGATTATGTGCAGGAAGCATAAGCGGGACACAGTGAGCAAAAGATAGGTCTAATTTCATCATGGTGTAATCTGTGACATCAAATCCGTTTTGTAGCGGTATTATTCCCTGAATTTTTACCTCTGCCTTCTCTGCGCGAAACAAAAACTGTGGTTTATTTACCTAAAAATAGCTGTCATCATGTAGATACTACTGAATTGGATGTTAAACAACTTGGCAACTCAAATACCCAGTTAGCAGGGATGTACCAAAAGTGGCTGTATGTACCCAACCGCACACAGATATGGGGATTAGTGAAAATCTCACCCAAAACGGCAAAGATTCTGAACTTCCCAGCTTCTTCCTCGTCGTCAGTAGCAGAAAATTGTGCGCTCATACTGTGGTGACTGTGTATCTCAATCATCGCAGTCTGATATGATAAGCTGGTTGCCTCTACTGGAGTTACACTGGTAGATCTGGCAGTTTGTTCTGGGGTGTGCAGATGCCACTGTCCGTCCGTAAAGCAGAGATAAAAGAGTATTTCTTGGTGTCCCGCATTTTGAGCTAACTGTAAAATTTGCAACGTTAACCTAGCGGAAACTAAGGGATATTGCAGGTGAAAGTAGGGTGTGAGATGTGGTAAACCGCGAATACTGCATTGGTTGATAGGAAAGCACGCAGATAGTCCTTGACGTGCAGCACGGACAAACGCTCCGTTCCCAGCTACCCAGTATTCCATCATTTTGCCTGTTATCAGTGGTAAGTCGGTGCTGGTGGCAAATTGATAATTGATAAGTGCAGGTATAGTCATGAGATAATCTCTTCAATTGCAGTGGTAATGGTTTTGTTACCCCAAGGCACTAAATCCCGTGTGGGGTATCTTTTAGATTTGTTGTTGTGTAGTTGCTGTAAAAGCAATCGCACATCTTCAGGATATGATTTGGATTTACCCTGCACTGAATCTTGATTGAAAGGACTATCCCAAAATAATTGCCATACCTGCATGATATTTTCAGGGGAACAATGGGGAACAGAATTTTCACCGAAACAGATAGAACCGTTCTCCATCACATTTGGTAATGGTGCATAAAATAGAGGAGAATTTTGCTCGAATTTCTTAATAGCCCAAATCCAATATTGACGATTATATCCGGCAAATATTAACCCCGGCATAGGTATTTTAAAAGTCGTATTTTCTAAGGAAATGCAATAACGTTGTGGTGGATAAAACTGCACTAACCATTCTCCTTTGTGACATCTTCCCCACCTCACAGTATTTGGTGGTAAATAACCTGAATCAATGGGTTCAGCAGCAAAAGCTTCTCTCAACGCAGCAGGAGCGATAAATTTGTAATTTGTTGTTTCTCCTTCTTTATAAACTAGAAGGTATTGTCCTGGCAGAAATAACAGATGTGCTAGTGTTTCTGCATGAGTAGTTTGGTTGATAATTGAATGTGAAATATCACCGATGTTGAGTTGAGGTAAAATGTTAGTTAATACCGTGCTTTGTTCCATAGTTTGATTACCTGTTTTCTATGGTCAATAGAAGATTCAATCCATTCGGAAAACTCCGTCATTTTCTGGCAATATGTTTGGCATAATTGCCATTGTTCCGCTAAATATTTCAGCACTGCTTGTTCCCAATCAAATGAGACATATTCTTCATGGGTGACATTTAACCAAATACATTCTGTGCTGTGGTCAATGATAGATATGACATCATAAAGTAGAGACAAAGGTGATGTTGTTTGTTGACAAAGTGATGAAAGTTTATCCCAATTGATTTTATCCACTGTCACCAATTTATGAGGGATGAATCCAAAGCAAGAATTCCAATCTTCTTGAGGATGTCCATAACCTATCAGTGACAAAAGAAATTGTTCTGTGAAACTGAGTTCTTCTAAACCTATTTCCCACCAATCTGTGTTTTGCGAGTAAACGGGAATTTCTGTGTATCTTTCTGTGCATTCCCGAAAACCTTCGTGGTAATCTATGGGAAATAGCCACTCATTTACCAGTTCCAAAAACTCAATTTCTAGGTCACTGTAAATACTGGGATATGAATGTTGTCTCAAGGGAGTTGTTGAGGATGACCATTCACGGGGAAACAGTTCTTTGTAGAGACTGAGGTAATTAATTTGTTCGCTGAGTTCTTCTAAATACCAAATTCCCTCTTGCACAGTTTGGGGAATCTGGTATTTTTTCAAAGATTCAGCAGCCAATTGATATTGAGACTGCATTAGAAGCCGGAAATTGGTATTTGCGAAGGTATAGGAGGAGATTTTTTGAGAATATTTAAACTCTTGTCTAATTCAGTTTGCCATTCTCTCCCAGTGGTAATTGCTGTTGGTAGTTCATCTTGTAATAACAGCAGATTTTCGATATTCAAATGACCTTGAATTTCTAACATTTTGATTTGCCAGCTTAATAGTAAAGCTGGGTTAAATTGATGTTCGCTGGTAATTAAAGCTTGGAGGATATCACCTAAACCTTTAGTACCTGCTTTCTTGACCATGCGAATTTGGGTAATTCCCTCTTTATCTGTTCGCGTAATTTCTGCATGAGCAATTTCTGGGTAGAATGGTGTCAGGGCATTGCGGAGAGTTTCGTCAGTAGCTGCAATTTCATCAGCTATGGGTATTTCTTGACCTTCAATCATTAAAATGTAAGACATATTAAAACAGTGTTAATTGATTAGATGGGTTGGTCTTCTGAGGATTAGTTTGTGGTAAATCAGGAGGATTGACAATTTTGTTATTCTCTGATTGGTTGACAGATATTTTTTGTTTTTGAGCTTCTTTTTGTTGAGATTGTTCTGATATTTGTGGTAAAATAGCTTTTAGCTTCGTGAGAACTTCAGCTATTACTGGATATTGTTCGATTTCATGCAGTGTACTAACTTGCATGACTGGTGGTTCTCCTTTGATTCCAGCCGTGATAAACACTTGTCGTAAATCGTGTTGTTTTGCTGGTAAAATTTGGATGCCTAAGATAATAGTGTTGCGGTCAAAATCAAATCTATCTTCTTTCTCAGAGGTTACGTTAACAACTTCAGTTTCTGTGGATGAAGTGGTGAAATCAGTATCGTTATCATCAGTTTCGATGTCTTCATCTACAATTTGTTGATTTTCAATTTTTGACATAATTTGTAGTTAAGAAAGATTAGCTAAACGGTGTAAAATCTGCATATTTATCCCCCATTTTCGGAAAGATTGCCATTTGTATTCGCACTCCCCTGGTGTGTATTTAGCTGATAGCTGACTCCATTCTTCCCAAGCAGAAAATAGGGTAGGATTGACTGATTTCAAAGCCATTCCCACCTTGATCCAGGAATCATATTTATCTGCAAAGCGAGGATGAATTATTTCTAGTAGTAGCAGTGCTGTTTCTGTATCCTCACCTGTAAATTCTGGATTTGTTGGTAAGGTATTACTGTTTTTGTGGTAGTCTCTTTTTGGTGGTTTCGCACGTTTGGTCATCTGTTCAATTATCCAAGATGGTGCGATCGCTATTTCAATTTGGTCAGGACGACAACCACTCAGCCAACGATAATAACCTGTTTGTGGATGAATGCTGGGGGGAAGTATTGATGGTAGTTTAGTACCTCTAAATTCTAAAACTTCACTGGGGGCGGTGGTGATTTTACAGGATTTGAGTTGAGGGTGAGTGTTACCTGGCAATTTCAGTAAATATTGCGCCCTTCCTGGTCGTCCTGATGTAAATGCAACTGTGGTGGGTAGTGGTTGATGAGCGATAATTGCTGCATGGGCGCTGTATCCATCACAGTCTATGGCGATTAAAAATTCCTGGGAGTTTTGACCGCAAAGTAGACCTATACCTGTGGGGGTTACTTTGTAAAAACCGTGATGACGGTTTCTGACTGGGACTTTCTCATATTGCTGTAGTTGGTTCAGCAATGCTTGAGGAGACCAGGGGTGTTGTTCCCATTGATATCCTAATGGTCTTTTTCCCTGAGTGGGGATGATAGGCCAGTGTGGGGGGAGTATTTTTAGGGTATCAATTAGCTTTTGGTTTGGTGGTTTTTTTAATCAAGCTTTTATTACCTATTTGTTTTTCAATGAGGTCTGCGTTAGCAGACAATTCACTCCACAACGCTACAAACTGGAACTTTTTACCACTACCTCCTCAAGCTGCTAAGAGAAATCCAACAAATAAATGATTCATTTTCACAGGATCAAACCGATTTTTTTTCCCCTGCTCTCCTAGCCTAAAAGCTATGAGATATTTTTTTATTTGGAAATCTTTAATCACTTTGCAATCAGCTTTCCAAAAAACTGTGTAAGTAACAGCACATTGACAGTAAGATGACTACTTGTACACGGTGTGATTTAATAAAAGTAAGTTAGTATAAAAATCGTTAAGGGGTTGAAATGGCGCAGTTCTCAGACTGGATGATAGTTGGTGCTTTTACGTTTGGTATTGGTATAACTGGTTCCTTGACAGGACAAGTCAGCGTAGGTTTGCTAGGAAGCACTACAGGAGCAGTTATAGGTGCTGCTGTTTCAGGGAAATTACAGGATAAGAGACAGCATGATACAGTAAGTGAATTAGATAAACTCAAGAAATTAGTAGCTACACAAGAGGAATTAACAAAGTTAAATCAACAAGTAGCAATTCTCCAACCAAGAGTAGAAGATTTACAAAAAGAGCAAGCAGCACTAGCACCAGTTAAAGGACAATATCAGGAAAAACTAGCAGCATTAAAACAAATTCATCAAAATTTAACTGCTCTGAAACAGCAAGAACAGGAATTAGAAAGCCGCATTGCTGTAATTAATCAGAAAAAGCCAGATTTGTCTGAACTAGAAAAGCTGCAACAACAAATTGAAAAATTTAAAATTGATAAAAGTGGGTTAGAAGGTCAAATTAATGCCTTAAATTCTCAAGTTAAATCTTTGGAGTCACAAAAAGTAACTCTCCAGAATGTTGAATCAGAATTAGCAGGTAAACAAATAAGTTTGGATAATCTTAATATAGGATTTGAAAAACTGCAAAATCAAGCTCAACAATTAGAACAGCGGGCAACAGAAGTAGAATTATTGCGTGTTACTTATGATGGACTTTTAGGAGAAAAAGAAAATTTTGAAACAAGAGTAAATCAGCTAAAGCCAGAAATAGAAAGATTAGAAGCTGAAAAACAACGCACTTTACAAGCAATTCAAGAAAGCCAAAATGATTATCATAAAGTTGAAGAACTCCGGCGGATATTACATAACTTAAAAATTACCATCAGAGATCATGAATCAGAATTAAGACAGTCAGAAAGAGAAACCCAGCATTTACAGGGTCTTAAAGCTGCACTGGAAGAAAATAATGCTCTTTTGCAAGTAGAAAAACAGAAACTTGAAGAAATTATTAAAAGATTTAAAGGAGAAATTACAGAAATAGAAAATAGTGCTAAACTAGCTTTACAATCTCTTAGAGAAAATCTTTGGCAGTATTTACCTGACATCCAATTACAACTAGAAGAAACAGAATTTATTAGAGATTTTATTAGTAATATTCAATCTCAAGGATTAACTTTTTCAACACGAGTAATTAACGCTTTTCATACATCTTTAAAAGTACAAGATATATCAGCTTTGGCAATTTTAGCGGGAATTAGTGGCACAGGTAAAAGTGAACTACCACAAAGATATGCAAATTACATTGGAGCGCAATTATTAACTTTAGCTGTACAACCTCGTTGGGATTCTCCACAAGATTTACAGGGTTTTTATAACTATGTGGAGAAGAAGTTTAAACCGACTGATTTAATGCGGGGATTATATCAATATAATCATGATCCAAAAATGCAGGATAGAATGGTGATTGTGTTACTCGATGAAATGAATTTAGCTAGAGTAGAATATTATTTTAGTGAGTTTTTATCTAAATTAGAAAGTCGTCGTAATCATGCAACTTATTTAGAAATTGATGTTGGTAGTTTAAGGATAAGCGAAAATGAACGTCGGCTAAAGATTCCCAATGAGTTTTTGTTTGTGGGAACAATGAATGAAGATGAAACTACACAAACTTTATCAGATAAGGTTTTAGATCGGGCAAATGTGTTAACTTTTGGTAAACCGCAAAATTTAAAATTACGTCAGGAAAAACAAAATGGAAATAGTAGAAATCAACCTTCAGAATATTTACCTTATAGTCATTTTCAAAAATGGGTTAAAACCCCAGATCCTAATTCTGAATTAGTCAAGAAAGTTAAAGATATCTTGAATCATACTAATGAAGTGATGGAAAAATTGGGTCATCCTTTTGCCCATCGTGTTTATCAAGCTATTACTCAATATGTGGTTAATTATCCAGGAGTAGAAAATATTAATTCATCTGATTTTAAATTCGCCATTGCTGATCAATTTGGACAAAAATTATTACCAAAACTGCGGGGTGTGATGGTTGATGAGGCATCAGAAGAATTAGACGAACTGGAGGAAATTATTTCAGAAATTGATGATAAACCATTAATTACAGCTTTTAAGAAAGCACGAAAAGGACGTTATGGACAATTTAGCTGGCAAGGTTTAGTTTATGAGGATGAGCAAGTATCATGAAGATTTACTCTAGTTTATTTGCTTATTTGAATAACTCACCTATGAGTTCCGATGATGATAACTTACTCAAAGCTAGTCAACGTCCAGTTATTGTTTTAGAATCAGAGGAAGTTTTATCAGCAATACCTTGGTTAATTCCTATTGATGATAGAGTGTATGAAGTAGGTTTTCCTTATTTACAACCGACAGATTTACAACATGATCAGCATAATTTAGTATCTAAGTTAAATTTAGATATTTTTGAACAATCTTGTACTTTGAATATTAGTGATGAAGTATTAGAT
>NZ_JADEWA010000115.1:0-12589 GCF_015207865.1 Dolichospermum sp. LEGE 00246 | reverse complement strand
ATATTATATACACTAATTTACTGCATGAAATCTGAAGATTATACACTTTGTATTGATGAACCAGAAAACTTTTTAGCACTTCCAGAAATTCAACCTTGGTTAAGACAGCTATATGATTTTTGTGATGGAGGAAAGTTACAAGCCTTACTAATTTCACATCATCCCGAATGTATTAATTATCTTTTAGCGTCACCAATTGGTTATTGGTTTGAACGTCAAAGTAATGCACCTGCACGAGTAAGAAAAATCAGTAATGAAGAAGCTGATGATTCAGGGTTAAAGATTTCAGAACTGATTGCGCGGGGATGGTTATAATGAGCCAGCGGAGAGTGCAGATTGTAATTTTGTGTGAGGATAAACAACAAGAAGTTTTTGCTATTCATTTTTTGCAAAAGCGTGGTTTTACCTTAGATAGAAATTTCCGCACTGAAATTTGTCCTAAAGGTGCAGGTGAGCAGTTTGTCAGAGAAAAATATGCAAAAGAAGTTGTAGAGTATCGTAGACAGAAAAATAAACGTTCGGGAATGCTCATTGTTTTAATTGATGCAGATAAAAAAACAGTAGAAAAAAGACTAAAGCAATTAGATAATGCACTGGTAGAAAATTCTCATGCAAGTCGTCAACCTAATGAAGCTATAGCAGTTTTTGTTCCCAAACGAAATATCGAAACTTGGATACATTATTTAGAGGGTGAAAATATTGATGAAGAAACAGAATATACAAAATCTAAAAAGCAATCAGATTGTAAACCCTATATTGAGCAATTAGTCAACCAGTGTTCTCAAGGTAATTTAGATGAGAATGCACCACCTTCTTTAAAAGCTGCTTGTGGAGAATTGCAAAGGATTTTACCATTAATTGGATAAGTTATCAATTCTCATTTTCTGCGAATTTATTGCTTCAATATTGAAATGGAGGCTGTGTTATTATTCATCATAAATAAGTGTTAATTTACTTTGACTCCCATATCTACACCATCACTTTTTAATTGTCCATCTTCCATGTAAATAATCCGATCAGCTATATCCAGAATCCGGTGATCATGGGTGACTAATAAGATGGTGCAATTTTGTTCTTTTGCTAACATTTGCATTAATTCCACCACATCACGTCCCGATTGTTTATCTAATGAAGCTGTCGGTTCATCTGCTAAGACTATTTTGGGATGACTGACTAAAGCGCGGGCTATAGCTACCCGTTGTTTTTGTCCACCTGATAAATTTTCTGGATAGTAATTAATATGTTCTCCTAAACCGACGTGATCTAACATTGCTGTAGCTGTAGCATTAATATCGCCATTGAGGTGATTTTCATGTAACTCCAAAGACATTCGGACATTTTCTTTGGCTGTTAAAAAACTCATCAAATTATGTGCTTGAAAAATATAACCAATTTGGCGACGCAATTTAGTTAATTGTGATTTTTTTGCACCGGACATTTCCTGTCCTAATATTTGTAAACTGCCATTTTGGGAAGAACGCAAACCCCCCATTAATGATAATAGGGTAGTTTTACCTGAACCCGAAGGACCAGTCATAATAACAATTTCACCCGCATTAATCTCTAAATTAATGTCAAATAATACTTGTTTTTGTAGCGTGCCTTTACCAAAATAATGATTGAGATTACTAACAGAAATAACTGTTTCTGAACTAGAAATAACTTCAGAAGGAATAGTTGTAACTTCCAATGACATAGTTCCTTACCTTGGCGTGAGATATAAAAATTGTTAGGTTAAAAAATATCTGCCGGATCAGCAGAACGGAGTTTTCGCATCGCTATTGTGCCAGAAACAGTACACATAATTACCGTTAAGATAAAAACATTAATTGCCCGATCTACCTTCATAGCTATTGGTAAAAGAGTTGCGGCAAAGGTGACTTGATATAATCCAAAAGATAGGAAAAATGCAGGTAGATAACCCAATGCAGCTAAGAATAATGCTTCTTGTAATAAAACTCGCAAGAGATAATTATCGGTATAACCCATTGCTTTAAGAGTGGCATATTCTGGTAAATGATCGGAAACGTCGGAATAAAGAACTTGATAAACGATGACAATACCAACAATAAAACCGACTATTACACCCAAACTAAAAATGAAACCAATCCCTGTACCAGTAGCCCAATAAGTTTTTTCCTTTTGGGCAAATGTTTCGGGAGTACCAACTTCAACAAAGGGATTTTGAGGATCTGGATTTAGTCCTATTTGCAGTTGTGCTTTGACTTTTTCAATATCAGCACCGGGTTGAAGAGTAATTAATCCAACTTCAATTTGATCAGCTTTGCGAGTAGAAAATAACTGCAAAAAAGTAGAATCACTAACTACTACATTTCCATCCGCAGCAAAAGAAGCACCATTTTGAAATAAACCCTTAACACTGACATTCTTTCCGCTTAATTCGGCGTTAAATTTCCCAGTTTCTCGGAAAATCTTGCCAATCTCTCCATATTCTGGACGACTGGCTTCATCAAATATAACTTGATTCAATTGTTTAAGATTATCTTTTTTGGCTTGAAGTTCAGGAAACTTTAAACCAGGTGTAGCCGGATCTACACCCCAAACTAAAATAGATCGATCCATTTTAGTTTGAGGATTGCGCCATTGTCCTGTACTAATGTAAATAGAACTAACTGATTTTACACCGTTATAACTTAATGCTTGATAAAGTCTTTCTCTAGAAAAGCTTTTGACTGAAAATAGGGTTTGAAATTGAGGATTTATTAATACTAAATCTGCTTGTAAATTGCGATGAGGTTGAATAGCAGCATCAAATAATGCACTTTCAAAACCCATCTGAATAAATATCAACATATCCGCGAAAGTAATTCCCGCCACTGCAACCACTAGCCGCGTTTTTTCCTTCATTAACTGTCGCCAAGCTAGGGGCGTTTTCCGAAACATTTTATTAATCATTGCTTTTATTTTTAGCTTCTTGTTGGAAAGAATTACAATTTAATTGCTGTTTGTACTTGTAAGTTAGTTAAGCTAGAAACTTTTTTACTGTCTTCAGGAGTCAGGCGAATTTTCACTTCGACTATGCGACTATCTAAATTTTCTCCTGGTTGATCACTAAAAACATTTTGACGGTTGACTTGTAAGCCAATTTGCTGGACTGTACCTTGTAATTTTCCTGGAAATCCTTGACTGGTAATGATGGCTTTTTGTCCTAATTTGACTTTACTAATATCGGTTTGATAAACTTCTGCTACTGCCATCATTTTGTTAGTTTGGGCAAAGTCAGCAATCCCTTCTTTATCAATTTTTTCACCGACACGGGTATGAATTTTGATAATTTGTCCCGCCATAGGGGCGCGAATATAAGCTGCTTCTAGTTCGGTTTTTGCCCGGTTGAGATTGGCGATCGCACTCTCAATTTCTGTTTGCGCTAACTGCACATCTACAGGACGAACTTCGGCAATACTATTGAGTTTAGCTTGAGTTTCACTAATTTGTTTATTGCTAGTAGTATTAATGCGATTAAGGGCAACCTTAGCTTCGGCTAATTGTTTATTAGCTGTAGTGTTAATCCGGTTGAGAATAGCTTGGGACTCACTTAATGTCTGTTTAGCCGTTTCCACATTTAAACGTTTACTATCAATTACAGAACTAGAAATTGCCCCTTCAGAAAATAATTTTTCATAGCGTTTATATTCTGACTCTGCATTTTTAAGTTCTGCGGTTACTTTATTAATAGTTGCTGTTTGGGCAATTCTATCACCTTCCCATTGGGCTGATATGCGAGCAATATTTTCCTCTTGGGCTTGTCTGTCTCCTGTATATTGTGCTTTAATTCGTTCAACAATTGCCGACTGTTCTTGAATTTCTCCTAATTTAGCTCCAGCTTTAATTTGTGCAAGTTTAGCTTGAGCAACTTCGACTTGTTTCGTGCTTTGAATAACAGCATTTTTTAAGAGATCACGGGTTTGTAAGATAGCAATTACTTGTCCTAATTTAACATTATCCCCTTCTTTAACTAATACTTCGACAATGCGATCGCCATCCAATGCTAAAGGTGCAGATAACTTAATTATTTCGGTTTCTGGTTCTAGTCTTCCTAAAGCGGTAACTATTTGAGGAGGAGCAATTAATTTTGATTCTGTGACAGAAGTTTTACCCAATTGTCCAAAACTAGAAACTCCATAAATAACAATTCCTAATGGAATCGTAGTAGCCGCAACCATTAAACCAATCAAACCTGGACTTGGGGACTTGAACGACAGTTTATAACTCATTTTCACTACCTAACCACAAAATAAATTTATCGGTATTTACTGCCAGTTAATTATTTAATTTCAACCTGGACTTTTTGCTGTAAATATGCTGTAATCATTTTTCCCAAAAGCTTACACTGTTCAGGAAAATCAATGTTCTCATTACCCCACAATTTCTCTAAAACAACACCATTCACAAAACTCAAAACAAAAGATGCTAATACGACATCTCGAATACCTAATAAATCACAGGCTAACTGCTGACATCGTTGATTAGCCCGTTTAAAAACAGTGCTATTATTTAAGATGATTTTTGAGTCTTGATGTTGGCAAAAATCAACCCATAAATAGGTCCATTTAATTAAATAATCCTCATTTTTAACAAGGTATTGACCTAAAGTTTCCATCAATTCTGATAAGGTTTTTTTTCCTCCAAATTCTGTTAAAGCTGTAATGACATCCTGCTGACTAATTTCTTCCACCAATTGCTCAAACAAAGCTTGTTTGTTGGGAAAATAATGATACAGCGTACCTGTGGAAACCTTTAACCCCGCAGAAATCTGCCGCATAGTAATAGCTGCATAGCCTTTTGCCGCGAATAAATCAAAACATTTACTGAGTAACTCTTTGCGGTATTGTTCGTGGTTAACAATTTTTGGCATAACATGGCTTATTCTTCACCAGGGGGATCATGGATTTTATATCGAACGTTTGTTATATTAAAATAATAAAATAAGTCTAAAGTATTTGTCAATATCTTTTGACAAATTATATTTCCTAATTAAAACGGTGTTTTTACTTGTAAATGCAAGATTTTATTGACATGAGGATGCTGAAACCTCAACTCCCTTGCGTGCAGATATAATCTCCCAATATTCTGATGATAACCATAGAGTTTATCCCCCAAAATACTCATTCCCAGTCCTCTCTTATCCGCAGCATGAACCCGTAATTGATGGGTACGTCCGGTAATGGGTACAAATTCCACACGAGTATAATTTCCTTCCCTGTTCATCACGCGGAAGCGAGTTAAACTAGGTTTACCCTGTGCTAAATTCACTTCTTGATAAGGGCGATTGTCAGGATTTCCCCACAAAGGTAAATTAATTTCACCTTCATTAATAGCTAGAGAACCTGTAAGCAAAGCTTCATAAACTTTAGATACTTGTCTTTTTTGGAATTGTTTACTTATTTGAGAATAAGTAACTGCATCTTTAGCAATTAATAGAATTCCCGAAGTATCCTGATCTAAACGATGTCCCGCAATTATTTCTTGATTATATAAATAACGTAAACGACTAATTACACTATCTTGATTATGAAAATAACGACCAGGAACAGATAATAGTCCTGATGATTTATTGACAGCAATTAGCCATTCATCTTCATAAATTATTTCTACTTGATTTGGCTTTAATCCTGATAGCAAAAATCCCATTAATGGCTGACATCTTTCCAAACAAGCACCATAAAATTCTCCCTGTATTTTATCCTCTACAGTAGAATTACCCCACCAAAATTCAGCCATTGCTAAAGGTTTTAGTTGATGAGTAGCTGCATAATGTAATAATTTAGGAGCGCAACATTCTCCTGTTCCAGTTGGTGTTCCTGCTGGTAATAATTGCTGTAGAGATAAAGATTGTCCTTGAAAATTAGTTAAGCTATAAGCAGCGTGCATTTCTGTTTGTAAATGTCGGGATAGTTGTTTACGCTGTTGTTTTAGTGCGGCAATTTTCTGATCTGCTGATGTTATAATTTTCTGTAAAGGTTGTAAAATTTCATTTTGACGACGTTTAAGATGGCGACGTTCAATTCCTTGTAGACGACTTTCTGTTTCTAATTGTTCCAGCGCAATTTTCAGAGATTCATCCGTGAGAGTTTGCCAAAATTCTTGACGTTGTGTCTGTCGTTGTAGTTTACTACGATAATGGTGTAAACTAAGAGCCTGTAACTGTTGAGTATATTCAGCAGATAGAGTTTTATATTCTTCTCTTTCTGAAAGTTTCTCAAGGCTAATAATTTCTTGTTTAATGGCTTCTAACTTGGCTAAAGTCTGAGTTTCTAATAAAACCACTTCTTCCCTACCAGGAATTGGTGAAACCCAACCTTTAAGCATACTATTACCATTTAATAAACCGGAAAATGCTTTAATAACTCTTTGTTCACCATTGAGTAATTCAACCAACAAAATACCATACATTTTTCCCTCCTGGGAATAAAGATGATTTTGCTCAAGTTGTTGCATCAGATTATTAGCTATAGCTTCCGCTAAAGGGGTACGGGGTAATCTGAGTATTTCCCCTGTTTGGGGGCATTTTCCTTCATAGTAATAGTTAGGCTGTGCCGAAGTAATGATCAAATTAGATGAGATAAAATCTGAAAGCGGATGCAGGTAAATCATAAAATATATAGAGTATGATCAAATATTTGGTAGTTAATAAATTTTTCTTGAAGTTGCTTGTTTTAATTTGCAAGCTTTTTTTGGTATGGACGTTAGTATATTTTACAATACCTCTAATTATTCTCACACCAGAAATTATTAATAATCCCGTTGGGAATTTTATCCTCACTTTGGTATTTTTGTGTTTACCATTTTTCCTCATATATCTATTTGTAGATGAGGATATGAAAAAAATTTCCCATTTGCTGGCTATACTAACAAACAATCAACGCTATTACCAAAAAAATCATCAATTTATTGCTTATACAACTAGATATTTGATATTAATTATAATATGCTTCATGCCATTTTTATCTTTTTTTTCATCCTATCAAGTTCAAAATTGGATTTATTGGCATCCTCAGCATAGACAAGAAGATTATATTCAGTTAAATCAATATTTACAAGCTAAAAATTGGGAAGATGCTGCGAAAGAAACACAATCAGTAATGTTGAAAATTACTAATAGAGAAAGTAATAATTGGTTAAGTACCAGAGCTATTGAAACTTTTCCTTGTGAAGCTTTACAGAATATAGACAATTTGTGGTTAAATGCTAGTGAAAATAGATTTGGTTTTAGTGTCCAAACTAAAATTTGGAAACAAGAAAATAATGGTCAAATCAATTTTAATTATCAAATAGATCAGAAATTTCGTCAAAAAGTAGGATGGAACCCAGAAAATATAACCCATATAGAATCTCATTTCCAATTATCCACAGATACCCCCAGAGGATACTTACCCAAACCTGTAGGAACGTCTTTGGGAAAAGCCTGTGTGGGAAATTTAGATAGGCTTTGGTTTGGACAAGCAGTAGGCTGTTATCACAAGATATTTATTCGCATGAATGATTGTAAATAAAATAAATGCTATATTTGGGGTAGGGAACAAACCAAGAATACAGATATTTTTGTTTGTTCTCAAAATTTTAAATTAGTTTTACTCAGATAATTATTGAATTCAGATTGTGTTAAAATAACTATTTTTCGGAACTTCACTAAATGCGTAATCCACAAAAGAACCACATTAAAATTGATCCAGCCACCCTGGTTCTAATTGGGTCTGCTTTGATACTATTACCACTACTACTCGCTGGCTTTTTGGGGTAATTATTTATCCACAAAATTAAAAGTTGGTTATTTCCATTAACTGAAAATAACCATCAACTGTGACTAATTTTTTTCGTAACATTTAAATATCAACATTGATATTTTCTATCTGTCTAGCTGCTTTATCCCACAGTTTTGCAGATTCTTCATCATAAGAATACCCGGTAAGTGGGAAACGAGCGCGTCTTTAGACCTGAGAGGGAAACGACACGAGCGGTTTTAACCGCTGTGGATATTAAAATTAAAACCAGATTTTTGATTGGAACCTGGAAACCAACTCCCATTTCTGGGGTAATGTTAGCTTCGACCAGTTATAAGAGCTTTTTAGACTTGCAACACTGTTTCAGTGACCTTAAAACTGTTTAATTGCAAATGACAGAGCAGGGAACTAGCTTCGCATTCCGGGGTGTCGTGACTCAAATAACGGCTACCATGAGAGTAAACTCAGGGTGGTCTGGTCAGTACGGCTTGCTTGATTACTCTTGCAAGCCCAGTCCCTTTAGGGCTGGGTTACTGACTCCAGTGAGTTCTCAGATTTTCCGCTTTTTTATGGCATATTCACTCTAGCATCTCTAAAATTGCTGCTAGTGTCAACTGGTCAACTAATCCCTCTAAAATACTCATGTATTCTTTCACAACAGATACCCCTTTAATTTCTACGAAAAACTGAAAGAACCCTCCCCACCTTCTGTGTTAAAAAACGACACAAGAAGTAGAAATTCTCGTCAATTAGTTCTGACTTTTATATTATCAACCTAATGATTTGTAGAAGATGCAACTCTTCTTAATTCTCTACATTTGCGGTTACGTAGGGTGTGTTCAGCAAGGTAATATAATAGCTGAGGTATTTTCAGAAATATTGCCTTAAAACCCAAAAAATGAGCTGCTTAAGGTGTATAAAACTGGGAATTGGGTTTATTCTTCAGATAAATCTATAAGTTTTGTGTCATCTGCAAAAACTCCGCAAACAAAGGTTCTCCAAAATTCATTAATCTCAGAGAAGGTATTTCATCAAACATATCTGGGTAAAAAGTAATCATGTATTCCCGGTTTTTATAGGTAAGTAGCCACGTTTTTTCGTCTTTTGGCTGAAAAATCACCCCAGCAGATTTTAAAATTGTTGATGTGGTAAATAAATGTTCAATGCTTTCTGGTGTAAAAGGAGTAGCTGGAATAGGCTTTTGAATTTCCGCTAAATCAGCATCCAAATCCATTGTTACCATTGCTTCAATTCCTGGACGTAGAGGCGCGTCTAATACTGAGTCAAACTCAGACATCAACACATCCTCTTCTTCTGGATCTGCACTCATCGCAGCTTGTTCAATGAATGTGGGAACTTTAGCTAAAATGGGTTGGAGATTACCAACAACTGTAGCAAAGGCGTTAATGCGATCGCGCAATTTTCTATAAACTTTTGCTTCTACAGTGCCATCATAATAAAAATTGTGAATGCGGACAGTTTCATACCTTTGTCCAATTCTATCAATTCTGCCAATTCTTTGTTCCACACGCATGGGATTCCAGGGCATATCATAATTGATTAATACCCCACAATTTTGCAAGTTTAACCCTTCTGACGCAGATTCCGTACAAAGCAGAATTTTAATTTCATCCTGGCGAAATTTGCGTTTAATTTCTTCCTTGGGAACAATACACCAACTTGGTTGGCTGTTGACTGTTGACTGTTGACTGTTGGCTGTTGACTGTTGACTGTTGACTGTTGGCTGTTGGCTGTTGGCTGTTGACTGTTGGCTGTTGGCTGTTGACTGTTGACTGTCAACTGTGAACCGTGAACTGTTAACTTTTAATAATTCCCCACCACGTCCAGAATAACAAGCCACTTGACTACCATATAATTCTTTTAAAGCATCTCGTAAATAGTCCATTGTGTCTGTGTATTGGGTAAAGACAATAGCACTTTCTCTTTGGCTTAATTCTTGACGTAAAATCTGAATAAAATGGGAAAGTTTGCTATCTTCTCCTGTATTTTCAAATTGCTGTAATAAATCTTCTAAATATTGAATCTCTTGTGGATCTACTTCTTCCAAGAAAGATTCCATTCCCGAAATTACTGCATCATTAGCTTCATCAATATCGGCATAATCATCTTCTGTAATAAAACTGCCTTGTTTAGTTAATAAACAATCTAAACCCCGTTGTAAAGATGCTTTGATAGCGTAGAATGAACTGGTTAAACGTTTCCTGTACAAAGTCATCAAAAAACCGCGACAGGTACGCTGATCTTTTTGTGCTAGTCTGTAAAAATGACGAACATAATTACTAACAGCTTGGTAAAGCGGAACTTCACGGTTAATTTCTAAACTAATGGCATTATCTTGCACAATTCTACTAGGAATATCTTGGGCTAATAATCCGCGTTGATAATATTGTCTCAATGTATCGCGGGTATGACGAAACATCAAATCTTTTAAAGGGGTATTAACTGTTAAATATTGTCGGGAAGTATTAATAAAATCTTCATCTGCTAATAATTGTTTATGATTAGAGATTTTCCTACCTCGTTCCCATAAATCCTGCATTTTATAAGCAATATTTCTATCTTGTTGGTTTAAAAATTGCTGTAACCGAGAACAAGGTTTTCCTCCTTGTTGAAAATAGTCATTAGACATGACTTGCCAAAAGTTCAGGATTTCTGGTTTTACACTACTTGGTAATGATTCAAAATAATTACAGAAGTTATCTCCATAACTCCAATGTCCTTGCATTCCTAGTAAATTTAATAAATCAAAAACTTCTATAGCATCAATTTGCATGGGAGTAGCAGAAAGCAGAATTAAGGCTTGAGTTTTATCCTTTAATTGCTGCATTAATTCTAATAACCGATTGGGTGTTTCTTTGCGATTTTGAGGGCTTTTTCTTCTAGCGTGATGTGCTTCATCTAATATGACTAAATCCCAAGGTTCTGCTGCTAGTAATTCCTGCATTCTTTCTTTTCTCCGCACTAAATGGGAAGAAGCGAGAATTAAATCTTGGCTATTCCAAGGATTGTTAATTGTTGACTGCTGACTGCTGACTGTTGACTGTTGACGGTATTTTTCAGTTAATAGTGAACTGTGAACTGTGAACAAATTTTGATTGTAACTCCAAAAATGTAAATTGAATTTTTCTCTTAATTCTTCTTGCCATTGGGGTTGGACACTTGCAGGGGAAAGGATGAGTACCCGTTTGGCTTTTTTAGCTAACAAGAGATAACGTAAAATTAATCCTGTTTCAATGGTTTTACCTAATCCAACTTCGTCAGCAATAAGAAAACTTTTAGGAAAGGTTTCTGCTACCCGACGCAATATTTTAATTTGGTGTGGCCAGGGTTTTATGGGAATTGATTTTAAACAAAAGTCTAAACATCCAGGATGTTGATGAATATTCGCTAGTTGGTAAAATGCTTGTTTTTCTTGTTCGTTGATGAGTGTTAACTGTTGACTGTTGACTGTTGACTGTTGGTTGTTGAGTGTTAACTGTTGACTGTTGACTGTTGACTGTTGGTTGTTGACTGTGTTTTGTTGGTTATCTGTGAACTGTGAACCGTCAACTGTTAACGGTGAACTGTCAGCATTTTTTATTGGCCGAGAATCAAATTCAATTTGAGGATTCCAGGTAGGTTTAGAGGTTGGGGCATAATTTAACAGTTTTTGTTGCACTGCTTCGGGAATTTCAAATACGCGCACATTAGGGGATAAGTTATACCACAGTTGTTCAAATCTGGAAACCTCTTCTTCTACTCTATCTAATTCCCTTCCTCCTTCCCAGGAACAATAAACGTGAAAGGATTCGACGTTTTTCTCCCAACCGGCAATAGATTCGTTATTAGAACCATTAAATGCTAATTTATCACCGTTGCTATCTGTAAAGATGCCGACTTTTTCATGAAATATATGTTGAAGATCTAGTTGTTGTATGCTATCTTCTGGAAGTCCATTTTCTTGGAGAGGAATGGCTATTTTGATGTCAAGATATTGATTTTGAATTAACCAACTGAGTATTTCTAAATGTTTGAGTTGGGCAAAGTTTTCTGGTGGTGTTAAATCAGCATCTAAACGAGTTAGTAAAGCATCCCGTAATGCGTATCCTTGTTCTATTGCTTGCAAGTCTTGGGGACTAAATTGGCATCCCATCATTAACCGGATTTTGCCTTGGTTATGTAGCATTGCCCCTAAACCCCGCGCTACTTTACTCAAAATGGCGCTGCTAAAAAAGCCTGATTTTCTGTCATATTGGATGGCAGATTCTAAGGCAGGAATATAGAAGTCAGCAATGGTATTGTGGGTGTTGCTGGAGTAGCTGATTTTCCAAGAGGTATCGCGTAGGGGTTTCAATTTTTTAAAGCAAATAATGTTAACATTTTAATTGTCTGAATCAAGATTTATAGGATTTAAGGATTTTCAGGATTGTTATTTATTAATTGTTTGTGAGTTGATAACATTTTAATTGTCTGAATCAGGATAACCAGGATTTTAGGATTTTCAGGATTGTTATTTATTAATTGTCTGTGAGTTGATAACATTTTAATTGTCTGAATCAGGATAACCAGGATTTTCAGGATTTTCAGGATTGTTATTTATTAATTGTCTGTGAGAGGCAAATATTTAATTGTCTGAATCAGGATGTCCAGGATTTGAGGATTTACAGGATTGTTATTTATTAATTGTCTGTGAGAGGCAAATATTTTTTGTCAGTTTACTCTCTCTATTATATTACATGAATTTAATCAATCATGATCCTCATAAATAAACCCATCCTGTACATCCTCTAATCCTGGTTATCTTGATTCAGACAAAAAATATTAAACACAAACCCCCATCCTCAAAA
>NZ_JADEWA010000742.1:0-1372 GCF_015207865.1 Dolichospermum sp. LEGE 00246 | reverse complement strand
GGTTTAAAAAATGTTCAGTTTCTTGAAGTGAGGAAAATTTTAGTAATTGTTGAATTTGTACAGAAGTCATGATTTTATTTCTATAAGCTTCTACTGCTAAAGCTTCCAAGAGTTTTTGTGGTAAATCTTGCCAGTTTTGTTGTAGTTGGTTGCCAATATCTTCAGGAATTTCGATAGTAATTTGCATATTTTCGTCTTTTTTCCAAAATCAGGATTTATTTAATTATACATGATATTTTTTGTCAGAATCAGGATGTCCAGGATTAAAGGATTTTCAGGATAGTAATTTTGGATGTTGTTGGTGAGGATTGTCTGAATCAGGATGTCCAGGATTTGAGGATTTTCAGGATGGTAATTTGGATGTTATTTGTGAATATTTTAATACTGTAAATTACAGCTACACTAATAGTCTATTAAGAACAACAGATTGGTTCTTATGCTAAAATCTCTATTTTTCATGGATAATAAAAAAATAACATCCTGTACATCCTTTAATCCTGGATATCCTGATTCAGACAAAAATACTATCGTTGTAATTCCCTAATTCTATCTTGGGCTTTTCTCAACAAGTCCTCATTACCCCCCTGTTGTTGATATAATTTCACAGCTTGCTGATAGTCAGATATTGCTGCTTGATTATTTTCTAAAAGATAATGAGCATTTCCCCGGTTGTAGTAGGCATGGGCATAGTTAGGATTAATTTTGATAGCTTGGTTGTAATCGGCGATCGCAGCTTGTTTATCTCCTAAATCATAACTGACAACTGCATCTAGCAACAATGCAAGTGCAATTGCTTCTGCTTCACCTCTATCTAAATCTCGCTGTAATAGCTGTACCAAAGATGGATTATTAACCTCCCGCACTTGAAGCCATCCTGCAACTAGAGCTTCTCGCAGTGGCGAAGTATTACTGATCACTGCCAATTCATAATGGCGATTAATCCCTCGTTCTCCTAATAATTTCCCAAATTCATATTTTCCCATAGAAGCTAACTCTCTAGCCTTACCAAAAGATAATAGTTCTTGACTATAGAGAGCCAATGCTAATTCAACCAATAATTCCTGTTCTATACGTTTTTCCGGTAGTCGGATTGCTGCAATTACAGAATCGGGAATAGACAGTTGCACACTCATAATTGTTTACCCATCAATTAAAAAAATACCCAAAAATTTCTTGTGGTGCGGGACGAATTGCCCGCTAATCATCAAGGACGGGCAGGATGCCCATCCCACAAAATTGGGTAATTTATTTTTTGGTGTTCCCTTAGAAAAATTCGGCGTGTCTGAAGTTTTCAACCCCCTAAACTAGTAGTCTGTCAAATAAATTTTGACGGGTAATGATCGGAAAAAAATTCTGTTCTTCCCTCCCCCAC
>NZ_JADEWA010000114.1:0-12613 GCF_015207865.1 Dolichospermum sp. LEGE 00246 | reverse complement strand
GTGTATAAGAGACAGAATCAATATTTTTATTTAAATAAATTCTCGTAACCAAGTATGATTTTCAATCATGCAAGTGCTATGGCATCATGATTAATTAACTCTACCACTACCACTACCGATAAAGTACAAAAGTGCCATCCGCACTGCGACACCGCTAGTTACCTGAGATTGAATTAAGCTAAATTCGGGATCATCCATTAAATCAGAACTAATTTCTACACCCCGATTTACTGGACCTGGATGCAATACTTTAACGTTAGGTTGACAAAGTTTTAACTTGGTGCGAGTAATGCCGAATAGTTGATGATATTCTCGTAAACTAGGTAATAGATGGGCTGTCATCCGTTCTTTTTGTAAACGCAATGTCATCACAAAATCAGCATTTTCTAAAGCTGGTTCTAGTTGCCAATGGGTAAATAATCGGCTAGAGTCTGCTGGACATCCTAAATATTCTGCAAAGAATTTAGGTAATAATGTGGGAGGTGCAGCTAGGTGAACTTCGGCACCACTAGCGATGAGACTCCAAATATTAGAACGGGCTACGCGAGAATGTAAGATATCGCCGACAATAGCAATTTTTTTACCTTGCAATGATTCAATTTTGGGTTGTGCAGGGTCAATTAAACTACAAATTGTGAATAAATCTAGTAATCCTTGGGATGGATGTTCATGTTGTCCATCACCGGCATTGAGGACGCTAACTTTTACACCTAGACGATCCATTTCTTGAGCGATCGCTTGTGGCACTCCTGCATCCTTATGGCGGACTACCATAATATCAGTTCCCATTGCTAAATAAGTCTTGGCGGTGTCAAGAATTGTTTCACCTTTGGTCATGGAAGATGTAGCTGCGGCAAAGTTGAGAGTATCTGCACTTAGCCTTTTAGCCGCAATTTCAAAACTACTGCGGGTGCGGGTAGAGGGTTCAAAAAATAAATTTGCTACTACCTGTCCCTGTAATGTGGGGACTTTCTTTGTCCGTCGTGATAGTACCTCTTGAAAAGAAGCCGCAGTTTGTAAAACGGCGTTATATTCAGCGGTTGTGAAGTCAGCGAGTGTAAGAATGTGATGACGATTCCAGGTAGTAGTAGACATTGGGATTTTAGATTTTAGATTTTAGATTTTAGATAATTGTTTATTGGTAATGACGAAAAAAGCATAATTACCAATTACCAATTACCAACCGATTAACTTTCTAAATGGAATACCTTTAAGGCGATAGAAATCATACTGAGGAAGGTTAAAAATCCGATGGTATCTAGCATTGTTGTCACTAACGGACCACTCATTAAGGCTGGATCTAGTTTTAAATGCTTTAAACCCATTGGTAGCAAGGTTCCTAAAGTCACCGCTACCATTGTATTAGTAGCCATAACTGCCCCAGCTATTAAAGCTACCCATCTTTCTTGGGGTTTAGCCCAAATTAGGGAAAGGGCAACCATTGTCAGCCCTAAAGCTACGGCTGTTCCTAACCCAGCTAAAAGTTCTTTGCGGAGAATTTTACCAGTATCTTCGGGTGTGACTTCTCCTACACCTAAACCGCGAATAGTGACAGTCAGGGCTTGTATACCTACAGTCCCCCCTGTGTTAGAAAATATGGGCATGATCACGGCGAGAACGGGTACAGCGGCGATGACTTGTTGAAAAGGAGCGATCGCACTGGCAGCACCAATATATAATCCCATAATCCCCAATAACCAAGGCAACCGTTTCCGAATAGTAATATGTGCGGGAGATAAGGCTTCTTCATCACCACTTACCCCTGCCAATTTTTGGATATCTTCTGTAGCTTCTTCTTCTAAAATATCTACGACATCATCAATTGTAATAATACCGACTAATCTATCTTCTCTATCAACCACAGGTATAGCGATTAAATCGTATCGCTGCATAATACGAGCGACTTCTTCCTGAGAGGTTTCTGTCCTAACTTTGACAACGTGGGAGCTGGCAATATCTTTAATTAAGACATCGGGAAAGGTAAATAATAGCTGACGCAAAGAAACAACACTAACTAATTTGCGATTATCATCAGTGACATAGGCATAGTAAATTGTTTCCTTATCCTGATCTTGCAAGCGGATTTTACTGAGGGCTTCACCAACAGTTAAACCTCGTCGCAAGCGAACATATTCCGTTGTCATTACCCGCCCCGCAGTCCCTTCTGGATAGCCGAGAATTGTGGCTGTAGCTTGTCTTTGTTCGGGACTGAGTTGTTGTAATAAGCGTTTGACTACTCCTGCTGGTAGTTCATCAAATAAATATGCCCGTTCATCAGGACTCATTTCTTCAACGAGGTCTACTACCTGGGCATCGTGGAGGGAGTTAATCAAGTCTTCCTGTACTTCTGTGGGTAAATACTCAAAGACATCTATGGCTTGATCTTTGTTGAGTAATCGGAAGGCGATCGCTCTTTGTTTTTCGGGCAATTGAGTGATATACTCACCCACATCTACTGGCTGTAAACAATTCAAGTCACATTTAAGCTGATTTAAGTCAGCAATATCTAAGGACTTGCGAATTTCCTGTGTAAGCATAATAGAAATCTCCTAAAGTCTCCCCCGCGCTGGGAGACTGTCTCGCCAGCTTAGAGGAGGATACTACTGCCATCTGTTGGACTTTTGTCCATAACCTCTCGTAAAATTGAATATCAACGTGAAAACTAAAAATAGCACCGCTAATTAAAGATTTTAGCTCGGAATCCAGTTTTCCGATAGATGCTAAATGACATTCTAAGCATAACTGGTAACTGACACAAGCCGTTAATGTAAATTATGGGTGAAAATTTCCCAAAAAATAAATTATCCAATAATTGTAGAGTGCATTAGCGTTTGATTTAGGGAGTAGCAAATAAGTAAGGGTTTAGCACTGCTAAACCCCTACATCTATAATACAGATTGGGATATTTTTTTAATTGTCAGTCCCTTATTTCTTCAAAAACTTTTGTTGCATCTTGATTACAAAAATATTCACTTCGGGAATATTCATTCTAGAAGCAATTATCGCAAATACTCCAATTCCCACAAAAGCAGATATGGATAATTCTATTAGTAAATTAATTAAATCTGGTTTACCTAACACCTGTCGGGAAGCAACCAAAGTTCCAAAACTGGCTAAACCTGCAATTATACTCCCAACCGTTAACCCCAAAATTGGTACACACCATTCTTGCCAGGGTAAGCCATTAAGTTTGCGATTGAGCAAAAATAACAACATCAACATGGAACTACAATTAACTCCAACTGTAGCTAAAACTAATCCAGGCGCACCAAAAGGTTCAACTAATATTAAATCTAATACAGCATTAAGAACAATATTAAATATACTAATTTTAAAAGGTGTTTGTCCATCACCTAAAGCATAAAATACTCTAACTAAAACATCACGCCCTAGATAGACAAACATCCCAATTCCATAGGCAATTAATAGAGAAGACACTAACTGAGTTGCTTCTTGTTTAAATGCTCCCCGTTGATAAACTATCTGGACAATTGGCACAGATAAGGATACCATTAATGCCCCTAAAGGTAGCATGGTAACGGCAGTTAATAAAAGTCCTTGCCGAATACGCAATTTTAGTTCTGGCCAATTGTCTGGGTGGGAAAGTTTGGCAAATGTTGGTAATAACGGCAGTAAAATAATATTAGAAATAATTCCTAATGGAGTTTGGACTAAAAGATTAGCATAGTTAAAACCTGCCGCTGCACCAACAATAGGACTAGCAAAATAAAGATCAGTAGCGACATTTATTGGCATCATTCCTGATGATATTGTCGCTGGAGTCATGATTTTAATTACTTCTTGCACACCGGGGGATTTGAAATCAAATCTCAGGCGTAATGTTCCTAGTCCTAACCGCCATTGCACAATTAGCTGTACTAACCATTGGAGAATTCCCCCTGCTAAAGTTCCCCAAGCTAATACTATGCCACCGATTAAAGCATATTCGGGACGAATAATTTCTTTACCGTGTTGTAACCCTAAAATAGCAATACCGATAATAACAGTAATACTAGATAATAATGGACTAATTGATAATAACCAATATTGATTAGCTGCATTTAAAGTTCCAAACCCAATCCCAATTAAACCAGCAAATAATGCTAAGGGTGCCATGATTTGGATTTGACGGATAGCGATCGCTCTTGTAGTTGCTTCTAAGCCATGACCCACAAAATCAACAATATACTCAGCGCAGAAAATCTGAGCAAATGTCACCACTAATAACAACCCACCCACAAGAGTTGTGATTGTTTCTACTATCGGTGCAGCTTCCTCTTTTTTATGTTTAGCCAAAACACTGACAATGGCACTATGTAAAGGTCCGTTGACACCACCAAGTAAGATTAAAAGAAAACCAGGGATAATATAGGCATAACTATAAGCTGTAGCTGCTGCACCTACACCAAAAGCCGCAGCGATTATTTGCTGCCTAATTAAACCAAACACTTTACTAATTAATGTTGCTGCGGCAACAATACCAGCAATGCCAGCGAAGGAACGAGCAGGTTTTTGATCTTGTTGTGTCACGAATATTTATTAGTCCGTTGTCAGTTGTTAGTTGTCAGTTGTCAATTTTTTACCGACAACCCAAACTCTCTCTTGTAGAAACACCAGTTACAGGATTCACACCATCCGCCCTTTGACAGAGTAAGGATACTTGATAACGGTCAATAAGTGCGTCTGTAAAATCAGCACCAGTGATATCAGCATCATAAAAACGGCTACGGGTTAAAGTTGCTTCTGTGAAAATAGCGTTTCTTAGATTAGCACTATCCAAGGTAACACGATCAACCAAAGCCCCTGTTAAATTTGCAGCTTCTAAATTTGCTTTTAATAAAACGCCTTTGGTAAAAATTGCGTTAGTTAAATTTGCACCTTGGAAATTTGTTCCCCGCATTTCCGCTGCCACAAAAGTTCCCCCAACTAAATCAGTATAGGAAAAGTCACGGTTTTCCAAACTGGCATTATTGTAATTAATGGTGTTAATTTGAGCAAAAGCTGGTTGAGGATTCGTAATTACCGAAAATCCTGCCAAAATAGAAACCAATATTAAACTCAAGAATCGGCAAAAAATCTTGTTCATAAATTTTAAATTTGTAGAAGGCAAGAGGCAAGAGGCAAGAGTAAATATTACCAATTACCTATTACCTATTACCTATTTCCAATCCTTACCAATGCGAATTGTGAGGTCAGATTCCAAATCACCATTGCCAGAAACTTCGATTTGTCCTAAACCTAAAACTTGTCGCAAGTCAATTCCTGGTTGTCGGCTGCCCTTTTGGACAATAATCTGAGTTTGGCGTTGAGTATCTGGCCAGTCGGGAACTATGTAAACATTAGTAAAACCTTTCTGTTTAAGATAGGTAACTACTTTTTCCGTTAACTGGGGTTGGTTAGTAGTATTTTGCACGGCAATTCTTTGAATAGAAACCGGTCTGGTATCTGATTTAATGCCAGTTATATCTACCCCAACATAATCATTTAATAAAGTTTGTTGTCCAGTCATGTTTAACCAATAGCTATTGGCATCTTGACTGAATTTGCTAAATGTACCAGGTAACATGGACATTTGGAAATTATCCCGGTCTACATTGACGGAAAAATTCGCTAATGCCATCATTTCTTCCATTTTCAGGTTGGTATCAAAATACTTTCTCATGCTGCGAGTTAATTGGGGCAACCTGGGTAGAACAGTGGGACTGTTGAGTCGTTGCATTAAAGCATTTATTAGTGCTTGTTGTCGCTGGACTCTGGGTAAATCTCCTTTACCTTCTTCATGAAAACGGGCAAACTGTTCTGCCTGTTCACCGTTGAGATTTTGCCAACCGCTAACTAAATTCACAGCAAAGCCACTAGCCTGATCTTGATAATTCATGGCTTGAGGGACAAATACATCCACACCACCTAACTGTTCTACTAATTCCCGAAAACCGCTAGTAGAAATGCGGATATACCTATCTATGGGAGCATTACCTAAACTCCGACTAACTACTCTGGCGGCTAAAACTGGGCCACCTTTGGCGTTAGCTTCCGATACCTTCGTTAATCCCTGTTCGGGAATGGCTATCATTGTCCCTCTGGGAATTGACAGTAGGCGAATAGATTTATCACTGGGATTGAGCCGCACTAACATCATGGTGTCGCTTTTACCAGCAAAACTTTCTGGTGAACCGTCTACAGTACCAGTAACTGGTTCAATGCCCATAATTAAAATATTCATGGGTTTTGATAGTTTGTACTGAGAAAGTTTAGTCCATAAGTCCCCAGGTACTTTGATTTGGTCTTGTTTATTAGGACTGAATTCATCATCTTTCCCTTGGTCGAGATTGCTCCAGAGGGGAGTCCATAGTGCCAAACTTGATGCTAGTAATCCAGATAGAATTATCCCTAAAACAATTGTTAAGACCCACAATAACCAGCGGGGAACTGTTAAGCCTAGACGGTCATAGAGTTCGTTGGGAATAGTGCCAGGGGATTCAAGGACGTTCCGAGAAGAGTTGACTGATGATTTTGGGTTCACCGACGAAGTTGGGGCTGGTGCTGGTTGGGTTGCTACCTGATTTTCCAACATTTGAACCGGTGGCTGTTTTACCTCCGGTTCTGAGGTTGGGACTTGTTGAGGTACTACCTGATTTTCTGACCATTGAATTTGTTTAATCATAATTTTCTCCCCACTCAACCACTCCTTAAAGGTATGTTAATACAAGCTACAAATATTGCGAGTTAAAACTCGCTGTGGAAATTTTAGATTTTGTGAAATTTCCTCACAGTTTCAATCAGTGATAATTACAACATACTCAACCAGAAAAATTCATCAGTGAAGATCATCGCAAAGTGAATACGTAAACATTTACATCAGATACAGCAGGTGGCGGGGTTAGGAGGTACGAAATCTAAGTTGAAACCTATACACAAAGCCATTTTTACCTGGCGACTCCTGACCTGGTGACTCCTGACTCGGTGAATTCTGCTGTATATTGTTCTGAATTACCGATGTATACCGATATGAATAATTTATTTTTTCCTGTGATTCTGGCGGGTGGTAAAGGCGAGCGTTTTTGGCCTTTGAGCCGACTAGACCGACCTAAGCAATTTTTAAGCCTTGATGGTAGCTCAAGAAGTTTACTACAAGCAACTGCTGATAGATTATTAGTTCTGGCTGGTGGTTGGGAAAATTTGTGGGTGATTACTTCTAGTCCCATTGCTCAAGGGGTGCGAGAACAACTTCCTGATTTGCCAGAGTCGAATTTACTAATTGAGTCCCAGGGTCGAGACACTGCTGCTGCTGTTGCTTGGACAAGTTTAGAAATTAAAAAGCGTTACGGGGAAGATGCTATTATTGGCTTTTTTCCTGCTGACCACTGGATTGCTGACCCGGAGCTATTTGCCGAAACTTTAGCGGCTGCTAAGGATTTGGCGACTAAGAAAGCAGCGATTGTGACTTTGGGTATTAAACCTAATTTTCCATCAACTGCCTATGGTTATATTGAACAAGGCGAAAAAATAGGTAGTTTTAATGAGTTGCCAGCGTATCATGTAAACCGATTTACTGAAAAGCCCGACCGGGAAACGGCGGAAACTTTTTTGTCAACGGGACGGTTTAGCTGGAATAGCGGGATGTTCGTTTTTCGAGCCGGTGTTGTTTTGTCAGAATTACGCACCCATGCACCGGAAATTATGAAACCTTTGGAACAACATGGTGTTGATATTTATCCCCAGTTACCTAAGAAAAGTATAGATTATGCTTTAATGGAAAAAACCAGTCTAGCTTATGTTTTGCCAGTAGCATTTGGTTGGGATGATCTGGGTGACTGGAATGCTATTGAACGCTTGCTGAAGCAGGATGATAATCCTAATCTAGAACTTGCTACTCATGTGGGTTTGGATACTCAGGGAGCGATCGTTTATGCCTCCAATGCTGATGATGTCATTGTCACGATTGGTTTAGAGGATGTGGTGATTGTGCGCGATCGCAATGTTACTCTGGTAGTGAAGAAAGACCGCACCCAAGAAATTAAGCAGATTTTGAAAATTCTGCAAAATGATCAGCGATTTACAGGCTTGTTGTAAAATTTAAACCCCTTGGTAGATGGCTCAAAGTCTTGCTGTTTATTATAACTAGACTGTTAATAGTATTTTGTGACAGTATATATCAAATAACGGATTTGAGCCTTTTTTGGCATAAATTTCCGAAGACTCCACTTTTTTGTCAGGTGGAGTCAAAGACTCTTGAATTCATACTTGGGGTTTGCTGAAAAAGTTGTCTGTGAGGGCAGGGAACTCTTACAGCGATTTCCAATCTTATGATGTACATCTTAGCCCCCTCATCGCACCCCCCTAAATCCCCCCGCCGCGGGGGGAAGAAAAGGATAAGCTTTTGATACTGGAGGGGGTTGGGGGTGGGGTTCTTGTTCCGGGTTTGATGACAATTTGCTGTAAGTAGTGGGACAGAATTAATTACAAAATGTCATTGCGTAAGCGTTGCGTGGCGTTAGCCATATGGAACGAAGTGAAATGAAGCAATTCCACGGGTTGTGATTGCTTCGCTTCGCTCGCAATGACTGTAAATATTTTTGTCCAATTACTTAACTGGAGACTGGGAACGAGATTTTATTGAGATTTTATTGATAAACAAAAACTGGAACTCTTTTATAAGCAGGTATCCCACTTTTGGGGTCAATATCTGCTTTAAATAAAACGTTAGCTTCAAGATAAAACATAAAAGCTACCCCTTCACGAATTGCACCACAAATAATTTCAATATTTTCTAATTCCCCTGCATTTCCTTTAACTGTAACTTGTTGATGTTCCTGAAATCCTGCTTTTTGTACATCCAGACTATTCATTAAAATACAATAACGATGGGGCATTTTGCGATATTTATCTTCACTGCGATAAACTACCGTGTTATGTTGTCCATAGCTGCGTCCTGTTCCCAATATGACTACAATTCCTGGCTGATTTTCCTCAACCCCAAAAGTTGATTTATGCGGTAAAGTTAATTGTGGTAAAGGGGTAACAAACATCTGCGCTTTACCATTAAAAGTGGGAAATTTAGGTTCATCAAAAATCCGCCCGGCAATGGTAAATTCTGCCTGAGTTTGATCAATTTCACCTATTTTTTCATAGCCAGGAATGGTTTTAGCAATTAATTCTCTAACATAAATAGTATCTTGTAATTTACGCCAATTAATCGGATTTTCATCATGTAGACGATGGGCAATTTCTGTAATTAGTTCTACTTCAGAAATTAAATCAGAATTACCTGGGCGTAAATGACTTTTACCTGCATCATTTAACCTCACAAAATTATTACCTGATTCTGTTGTAGTCCTATGGGGATTTTCAAACCGATTGAAAACAGGTAATATTAAAGTTTGCTGTTTTCCTAATCCATGAAAATGTCCTATATTCGGTTTTGTCGCTACATAAAAAATGGTTTCTATTTGTAATAAAGCCTGTTTTGCTTGTTGTAAGTCTGGGTTAGCTGCATACAAATTCCCCCCCAAACAAAAGAGTGTATTGATCTTTCCTAATTCTGCTGCTGCTATTAAATCACGGGTATGATAACCAGGAGTTTCATTGAGGGGTTTTCCTAACAGCTTAGATAGTGCTTGTTTGATTTCTTCTCGCAAATTGATGGTTACACCCATTGAACCAAATCCTTGCACGTTAGAATGTCCTCGAATGGGCATTGTTCCCGCGCCAATTTTACCGGCGTTACCTGTAATTAAAGCCGTATTTGCTATACTAAAAACATTTTCTACGCCGTTGGCTTGTTGAGTTATGCCCATAGCCCAAGCAAATACTACACTTTCTGATTTACCAATGATATAAGCTGTGGCTGTAATTTCTTCTTGGGATAATCCGCAGGTTTTAGTGATATGATCCCAGGATATATTTTCTGCGTAATCTAAAATTTGTTGCCAGTTTTGGGTGTAGGATTGGAGATATTCTATTTTGATTAAATTTTGGGCAATGAGGGATTTTTGCAACCCGACAAATAATGCGACATCACTACCAGGAATGGGTTGTAAATATAAAGAAGAGATATCTGAACCACCTGTGAGTAATGATTTGATGGGAAATGCTGGCGAGGCAAATTTGACTAAACCGATTTCTATTTGGGGGTTAATAATAATTACTTTACCGCCTCTTGCTCGCAATTTGATCAATTCGTTCATTAAGCGGGGATGATTTGCAGGTGCGTTAGAACCAATTAAAACTAGACAATCACTATGTTGTAAGCCTTCTAAACTTACCATTGATGTGCCTGAACCGAAAACTTTTTTTAAGCCGATGGTTGAGGGGACGTGACATAAATCTGAACAATCTGCTAGATTATTACTACCAAGCGATCGCATTAACAATTGTAATAAATATGCAGCTTCATTGGAAGAACGTCCAGAACTATAACTAGCAATTTTTTCTGCTGGTTGTTGAAAGGCTGTTGTGGCGATTTGATAAACTTCTTCCCAGCTAATGCGTTGATAATGAGATGAACCTGATTTGAGGATGAGAGGATAAGTCAGTCTACCTAAATCATCGCATTCTTGAGAGGTCAGTTGTTGTAATTCATTAATATGATATTTTTGAAAAAAATCTGATTTAATTCCTGGTTGCAATTCCGCAGCAATGGCTTCTACACTTTTAGCACAACGTTGTAAGTATTCTCCTGCTTCATTAACAAACCCTCCTTTTTGTCCACCTGTACCCCAAGCACAGGATAAACAGGCACTTTTATGATTGAGAGTTTGCCATAATTGTAATCCTTGGGGTGAGAGAGTTTTTTCTAGCCAATATTGGATTACAGGTAAACCGCCACCGGATTGGGAATTAGATTTGTTTTCGGGTAAATTATTCATAAATAGGAGTTTCCTATCTTATTTTTTTACGGACCGATTTTTTAATATTTAGCTTATACCAATTTTTATAAAGCTGCACAGAAACATGAAATCCATTAATTAATTCATCCCTCTTTATCTGCGTTTATCTGCGTTTATCTGCGTTCAATTGACAATATTCTCTATAGTAAATTCCGTGCTATGAAGTTGATTATATGCTTTAATGACTTCTTCGTGACTAAGAGGGTGTTTGAAAAGTTATGGTTGATGTATCAAATATTTTTTACCCCTCCCTTTACAAGGGGAAAGGGGGTAGCAACGTGATGAAAATTACGGAATACTACTTTTAAAACATCCTCTTACTCTTGCCTCTTGCCTCTTGCCTTGCCATAACGACGATTTTCAATGCTAACCTACTTAATATCCCCGACTTCTTTTTTGATTGTGTTAATCAATAGACATCTCCGGTAAAGATTGTAGAGACGTTACATGGAACGTCTCTACAGGGGTTTCATGTCACGCATATTTAATTTTCGGAGATGTCCAATGATAAATTCCTGCAAGAAGTCGGGGATCTGGGTCAATTAGCAATTACCTATTCAGCCGTTTTATTAGCTGCACGATTAGCACGAGCTTCGGCGGAGTTCATGACTTCTGCAAAGTTTTCCACGACTTCACCGGGGAAGTTTTCTAGGATTCTGGTAGAAATAGCAACTCGACCTTTACCTTCATCTAAATCAATAATTACAGCCTTAATTGGTTGACCAATTTGAAAGACTTTTTCTAAAGAGTCAATGAATTTTTGGCTCACTTGTTTGATGTGTAGTAAGGCGCTGACACCGTTAAAATCTACGAATACACCAAAAGGTTTGATGCCAGTAATTTTTCCTTCGATTAATTGACCGATTTCTAATAAACTGAAGTTACTAGAACGAGCGGCTAAACGTTGAGAGAGAACGAGTTTATTGGTTTCCCGATTGATTTCTAAAAAGCCTACGGTGAGAGTTTGACCTTTGAGTGCTTCTAGGTTATCACGTTCGGCGATGTGCGATCGCGGAATAAAACCCCGGACACCTAGAAGATCAACAGTGACACCACCTTTATTGACACCTGTTACCCGTACTTGCACACTTTGGGAATTCTCCTGCATTTCTAACAGTTTTTCCCAAATTTGTTTCACTTCCAATTGCTTGCGGGAAATGGTAACTTGACCTTCAGCATCCTGATCCCGAATAATCAAAAACTCTAGTTCCTCATTCATCGGTAATACTTCCGACAAATCAGCTACTGCTCTCAAGGAAGCCTCTTCTTGGGGAAGAAACGCGGAGGATTTCCCACCAATATCAACATAAGCGCCGTCGTGGTCAACTTGGAAAACTTTACCACGAACAACTTGTCCTTTTTGAAATTGGTAATCGTGTTTTTCCAAGGCTTTGGCAAAATCATCCATTGAAAAAGACGAGTTGGCTGTTTGAGAAAGTTTAGATTCGGAATTCATGACGTTTGAAGATAAATTGTTATTTGTTTAGTTGTCAGTGGTCAGTGGTCAGTGGTTGGGCTAGTACAGATTGGCGGAAATAAACCAACTATTCTAAATCGTTAAAAAGCCTATAATGTCTTAGTTTTGACTTTTAACTGGTTACTGAGCTTGTCGAAGTATTGACTTTTGAGTTCCGCCCTGTGGTACTAGTAGCTCGTCAAATTTATTTTGACGGGTAATGATCGGAAAAAACTTCTGTTCTTCCCTCCCCTACCTCTGTCTCTTA
>NZ_JADEWA010000741.1:0-1373 GCF_015207865.1 Dolichospermum sp. LEGE 00246 | reverse complement strand
CCTCCCCTACCTCCCCTACCTCCCTGCCTTCACCCGTCATTTTCGGGTTGACGGACTACTACCCATTACAGCACAGCGTCAGTAATATTATAGTTCATGCATTTTAGTTTGATATAACTTAATGGAACGATCAATTCCTTTAAAACGATAAGCTCCGATATCAAAAAAATCAGATTTTTCTGACAACATATTATAAGTAACTTCACTAATTACACATTCACCAGGAGAACAAATAGTCTCCATCCTGGCTGCCAAATTAATTGTCGTTCCTAAAGCAGTATAATCCACCCTCTGAGAACTACCAACATCACCAACTACAGCTTTACCACTGTTAATAGCAATCCGTAATTGTAAAGGTTCTTGCCAAAAATGATTAGCATTGAGATGTTTTAACCGAGTTAGCATTCCCTTCGCCGAGGCAACTGCCCTATCTGCATGACCTGGATCTGGGTCAGGAGCGCCAAAAAATGCCATAATACAGTCACCAATGTATTTATCTAAGGTGCCACTATACAAAAATACTTCTTTCAACATTTCTTCAAATAAATTATTTAATAATTGAGCAATTTCTGTAGGTGTCAATCGTTCAGAAATTGCCGTAAAACCGACTAAATCTGCAAATAAAATACTAATTTCATTTTCTCTAGGTGCTAAACGTCCATCTGGAGAACCACCAACAGCTATCAATTGTTGGACAACAGCCGGAGAATGGTATCTTTCTAAACGATGACGAATTACTTCTTCATTTTTGAGTTTGTCTACTAACAACGAACGTTGCACACTAGAAGCTACAATATTAGCCAAAGCCGAAAAAAAGCTGAGTTCTTCTTCCCCTTCACTTTCCCAATGAGATGAAGACAGACTAGCATCAGCATAGAGAACTCCAATTACTTTGTGTTCATCCCATAATGGGACAGCCATAGCACTGCGAATACCTTTAACTAAAATACTTTTCTCCCTAGAAAAACGTTGATCAGATTGAGTATCGGCGCTTTGAATAGCAATTTTTTCTGCAAATACTTTTTGACAAATACTGCGACTAATCCAACTACCATCCGTAGCTAAATGTTCTTGTTCAGAAATATTTCTAGTGGCAGAATTTATTAACTCTAAATTACCAGAATCATCAATTTTTACTAATAGGGCTAATCGGTCAATACTATCAAGATAACGAAAAACCACCTGTTGTACTTGGAAGAAAATTTCCTCAATAGATGCAGCAGCACAAAGATTTTTAGCTATATCTACCAAATCTTTAAGACGAGCAATAGTTTCATTTTGATTATTGTTATTGCTATTAATAGTATTAGCACTTATCCATTGTTGTTGTAGTTCTTCAACATTCCGAAAAATTGTTTTTTGTGGTTGAATAT
>NZ_JADEWA010000740.1:0-1385 GCF_015207865.1 Dolichospermum sp. LEGE 00246 | reverse complement strand
ACGCGAACAACCCAACCTTGTATCTTAGAGGTATGTTAGAAGAAGTGGTAGACCGTCCCAACCTGGGTCAGAAAAGACCGCTTTGTAGCAAGGATCACCACAACAATCTCCATGACAGAACTCGAACAGTCGCCTGGGGTAAAAACTATGAACAAAGACATAGATAATATAGCCCGTATCGTGCAAGGATGAGTGAAATCAAGGGGATGAATAAAAACAAAACAAATTAAAAAGAAGTAATTGAAATTGGAGAGTTAAAAATGGATTATATCTCCCAATGGGTAGGCATTGACGTAAGTAAAGCAACACTTGATGTTTATATCCGTCCAATGGGTAAAGCATTTCAATTTGCTAATACTGAAACAGAAATAGCTAATCTAGTTAAGCAACTTCAATCTAACGATTTAAACCTAATCGTACTGGAAGCAACAGGAGGACTAGAAACAGAATTAATCATTCAATTGCAAGCGGCTCTTTTACCAGTAGCATTAATCAATCCTCGTCAGGGAAGAGACTTTGCTAAAGCTACAGGTAAGTTAGCCAAAACCGATGCCATTGATGCACAGATTTTGGCGCATTTCGGTGAAGCAATGAAACCGGAGGTGTTAGCAATCGAAAGTGAAATGTCACGTCAATTAGGCGAATTAATTAGTCGCCGAAGACAATTAGTAGAAATGTCTACAGCGGAAAAGAATCGCCGTGACCGCGCTCGTGGTAAAGCTTTGACAGATATTGAATCCCATATTGATTATCTTGAGCAACATCTTCAACAACTCAATCAAGAAATTGAGACGTTGACCCAAAATAATCAACAATGGATTGATAAAGTCAATCTACTCAAAACTACTCCTGGCGTTGGTCAAGTAATTTCTACCACTTTAGTTTCTGACTTACCAGAATTAGGTCAATTAACTGCCAAACAAATCTCTCGCTTAGTTGGTGTTGCACCAATTAATCATGATAGTGGTCAGCACAAAGGTAAGCGCATGATTAATGGTGGTCGCGCCCATGTTCGTGCCATTCTTTATATGGGTGCTGTTGTTGCCATGCGTCATAATCCTGTTATCAAAACTTTTTATGAGCGCTTGGTTGAACGTGGTAAACCCAAAAAATTGGCCATTACTGCTTGCGTTCATAAAATGTTAGTTATTTTAAATGCGATGATTCGAGATCATCTTCCTTGGTCTATTTCTCAAGACTCACAACCAATTTCTGCATAAAGTTCTACTGTCGTTTTTATACCTCCAATCTAGTTTGGTAATTTATGGCAATCTATAATTTACCTGTTTTGTTCTGTTCTGTTTTTCTCCTCTATTTTCTGACTTTTTTCCTAGACTTTAAATTTTTCCTTAACGATCGCTTGACAATCAAGACAGTCGCTACAA
>NZ_JADEWA010000739.1:0-1398 GCF_015207865.1 Dolichospermum sp. LEGE 00246 | reverse complement strand
AGACAGTTATTCAAAATTCCCCGCAAAAACACAGATTTCAGTTTAATAAGCGCAAGTTGAAAATTCACTCCCATATTGTTGAAATCGGAAACAGAAAAAATCTATGAAAGCTACCACTAAAAAACACATTGCTTTAATTTCAGTTCATGGTGATCCAGCGATTGAAATAGGCAGAGAAGAGGCAGGAGGACAAAATGTTTATGTCCGCCAAGTGGGTGAAGCCCTCGCACAGCTAGGATGGCAAGTAGATATGTTTAGCCGGAGGGTCAGTGCTGATCAAGAACGGATAGTCCAACATAACCCTAATTGTCGGACTATTCGGTTAACCGCAGGCCCGGTGGAATTTGTGCCAAGAGATCAGGGTTTTCAATATTTGCCAGCTTTCGTAGATCAGTTACTAGAATTTCAAAAAGAAGCTGGGATTAATTATGATTTAGTGCATACTAATTATTGGTTATCTAGCTGGGTAGGAATGGAACTCAAGAAAAGACAAGGAACTAAACAGGTTCATACTTACCATTCTTTAGGGGTGATCAAATACAACACCATAGAAAATATTCCTCTGGTGGCAAGTCAACGTTTAATAGTAGAAAAACAAGTATTGGAAACGGCGGAAAGGATTGTTGCCACCAGTCCGCAAGAACAAGAACATATGCGATCGCTTGTTTCCCAAAAAGGCAAAATTGATATTATTCCCTGTGGTACAGATATTCAGCAGTTTGGTTCAGTGGAAAGACAAGCTGCCAGGGCTAGTTTAGGAATTGATCCAGAAGCTAAAGTGGTGTTATATGTAGGTAGATTTGACCCCCGAAAAGGCATAGAAACCTTGATCAGGGCAATGCGGGAATCTAAGTTTTACGAATCCAAACAATTGCAGTTGATTATTGGTGGTGGCTGTACACCGGGGAATAGTGATGAAAAAGAACGCGATCGCCTCACCGGAATTGTCAACGAGTTAGGAATGGGTGAATGCACCTCTTTTCCCGGTTGTCTGAGTCGGCATATATTACCAGCTTATTTTGCTGCTGCTGATGTTTGTGTTGTTCCCAGCCACTACGAACCCTTTGGATTAGTAGCTATCGAAGCGATGGCGTGCGGTACACCTGTAGTCGCTAGTGATGTCGGTGGATTACAATTCACTGTTGTCAATGAAGAAACTGGTTTATTAGTGCCACCACAAAATGTCCCAGCTTTTAATCACGCCATTGATCGGATTTTGGGTAATCCTATATGGCAACAAGAACTAGGAAAAGCTGCCAAAAAGCGTGTTATCAATAAATTTAGCTGGCATGGCGTAGCTGGTCAGTTAGATGAACTATATACCCAACTGTTGCAACAATCTGTTAAAGAACCTGTATTAGCTAGTAAATAGGGGAGTTGGGGGAGTTGGGGGAGTTG
>NZ_JADEWA010000738.1:0-1413 GCF_015207865.1 Dolichospermum sp. LEGE 00246 | reverse complement strand
ACCTATCAAACAGGTCGAAAAGTGGCTCTTGATTTCAAATCAAACATGAAGATTGTTTTTGATGAATTCTTGCCGCAATGGAATTACACCGCTAAACCAGAATTACAGGTTATTTAATCCACGATCCTTAATTGTTGTAGACCGAATGCTTGTCGGTGAATCAGGACTATCTTTATGTAAAAATCTCAGAAATATTGGTAATCGTTCTCCGATACTGGTTTTGATGGCTAGAGACACCGTAGATGATCGCATAGCTTGTTTAGATGCGGGTGCTGATGATTACATCCTCAAACCTTACCGTTCGGAAGATTTTTTAAAGCTGATTCGTCTCTATCTCAAACCAGATGTTGATACCACCGAACAATTACGCTTTGGTGATTTGATTTTGGATATAGGAACCCGCCGGGCTATTTACAACAGTAAGGTCATTGACTTAACCATGAAAGAATTTGAACTCTTAAAGTTCTTAATGGAACATCCCCGTGAAGTATTAACCCGTGAACAGATTTTAGAAAATGTTTGGGGTTACGACTTTATGGGTGAGTCCAATGTCATTGAAGTATATATTCGTTACCTCCGACTCAAAATTGAAGAAGAAGGTCAAAAACGCCTAATTCAAACTATCCGCGGTGTAGGTTATGTACTCAGAGACTCGTGACATACTCCAAACACTTCCTTATGCCTTGCGGCACGCTTGCGCGAACAGGTGAGCGTAGACTTCTCAGTAACTCTTCTTTGAAGACATTAACTGAGCTTTAAGACCGTGCGACCCACGGTTTTTTTGTTTAAAAAACTGGCTTCTATTTAAATAAGGAACGCAAATTTAATAACCTGCAATTCTGACTTAACCTGAAATGGTGCGTTACGCTGTCGCTAACACACCCTACTTTTGCACTTTATTTAATTCATATTCCTAAGTAGGTGAACACAATAAAACCAAACTGTGTAAAGAAACGTAAAATCGCCCAAAACCTCTTCACTCTTGCCTCTTGCCTTTTGCCTTGCCATAATGACAATTTTTCACGCCAACCTACTTAGGCTGCTTTTCAGCATTTAATTGAACTATACCTATTTGATTTAATTTTATCATAAATTAGAAGAATTAGAAAATGTTGATTCGTCATTGACCAACAATCCTGATTAAACTGCGTTCAATTTCGCCTGTTGGTCAATTCCTCACTCGCGCGCGTTCATCCCACGCTCCTAGGATTGAGACGTGGGGCTTCTACTGTTTAAGCTAAAATCCATAAAATCAGAAATAATATCTAAATTTGTGGGCAATTTTGCAGAAATTAAGTAAGATGGTCACGATCTAAATTGCAGTAAATAATTTAATAGGCAATAGGTAATAGGCAATAGGCAAGAGGCAAGAGTAAAGAGTAAAGATAGATTTCTCCCCTACCCCCCCCACTC
>NZ_JADEWA010000009.1:0-31333 GCF_015207865.1 Dolichospermum sp. LEGE 00246 | reverse complement strand
AGACGCTCAACCAATTTGTTTTAAAGGTCGGAAAGGGCAAAGGGAGAAAATTAAAACCGTCCCTGACTGGCCGCAACGGTTAAGGGATTTTGTTGATCAACTTATTGAAGACTTAGACAAACAGTAATATATGGATAGTTATGGGTAGAAATTATTTAGCTGTTTCTACCCCTAATTCTTTGTTTTTGATGATTTTACCCATCTTTTGATATTCACGACGTACTGCTTGAATTAAGTGAGCTACTTCAATTTGATTGTTATCATCTGCGGCTAAAAAAGCTGCGGTTAAAGCAATATTACGAATATTTGCCCCAGTGAGTTCAAAATTACGGGCGAGAAAATTTAAATCTAATTCAGGACTACAGGGTGCACTTTTAGGAAATATTTTCTGCCAAATTTGATATCGTTGTTTTTCACTGGGAAATGGGAATTCAATAATAAACCGGAGTCGTCGCACAAAAGCATCATCCATATTCATGCGGAGATTGGTGGTAAGAATAGTTATGCCTTCATACTCTTCCATTTTCTGTAATAGGTAACTAATTTCCAGATTAGCATAGCGATCATGGGCATCTTTCACTTCGCTGCGCTTACCAAATAGGGCATCTGCTTCATCAAATAAAAGAATAGCATTAGCATTAGTAGCTGCGGTAAAAATCCGATTTAGGTTCTTTTCTGTTTCCCCAATATATTTACTAACTACTTGGGACAAATCAATTTTATATAAATCAAGCTGGAGTTCTTGAGAAATTATCTCTGCTGCCATGGTTTTACCTGTTCCCGGAGTTCCAGAAAACATGACATTTAACCCTTTCCCTAGTGATATCTTACTCTCAAAATCCCACTCTTCCCAAACTAAATGTTGATGCTTTATTTGATTGCAAATCTCTCGTAATAGATTTTTTTGGTGATCTGGTAATATAATATCTTCCCAACTATATTTAGGCTGAATATGCCGAGACAAGGTTGCTAAATCCTGTCCTGATAATCCTCTGGACGCAGTAAATAAATCAGTTAATGTTATAGGTTTTTGCGGGCTAAATTGGGAATTAGGAAACTCGGATACCGCGGCTTGCCAGCGAACTTGATTTCTAGCATTTGTCACAGCATCAGCAATTTGTTCAGAAGTCAAACGAAAGCGATCGCTCAAACTATCCAAGTCTATAGCATCCAGAGTAATATCTACGGATTGCAAGTAATTTTCCCAGTAAAAACGACGCTGTTGAAAATTTGGCATCACAAAAGGAATTGTGATCACTTCTATGGCTTTAGTTGTCGTATTTACCCAAGGCTTAATACCTGCTAAAATAGTAACTCTGGAATATTCTGTTAATTCCTTGAGAAACTCTTGATATAAAATAGTATTTTCTTGAGTTTGCAAAACATCTAAATCTTCGATATAAAGCAGGGCATTTTTAAACCAAGCTTCCCGAAATAATAGTTTGATAGTAAATTGAAACTCTGCTTTAGCAGCTAATATTCTCGTCGAATTTGCTATTAATAAAGGTACTTGTAATGAATTAGCAATGGCTTCAGAGGTATGACTTTTGCCAGAAATGTCCTCACCTTGAAAATATAAATTTAGGGTTTTACCTGCTAACCAATTGGCATTGACTAAAGATATTAAACCTTGCTTAATTTCAGGTTTTAAAGGCAAGTCATCAAACTGAAATTTAGGCGTAATTAATTGACAAAAAGAAACGAGTCTGCCATCAATTCCCGGTTCTCCTAATAGCAGTTGAATTACCTGCTGATCAAGTTTAATGTTATGGGCAAGTAGGGGTGGATCTGTTTGATGAGAATCGGGGAAAAGATGCAGTAAACTGTGACGAATTAAAGGCGCATCTGCACTAAAGTTAACCCGCCGCGCAAGTTTTTCTATTGCTGAAGTACAGAGTAAATTTAGAGCTAGATCTACAGTTGGTCGTTTGCAACGCACATCATCTTGGAGATAGGCGTAAAGGCGTTCGTAACGGCGGTCAAGTTCTGGGGCGAGTGCGATCGCTATAATATTGATATCGAAGTCTGATAACTCAAAAGTTTTCTGAAGCCATGCGAGAGGGGAATCTGTTTCAACAACATCCGAGGGAAATTGCTGAAAATTCTCTGTATATAATAAGGGGATTCCTGGTTTTCGTTCTAGTAACCGTTCTACTTCTTCTTCATTGATTTGTATTCCTCGATAGGAATTGTTTTCCGCATCTGTGCCATAGGCACTTTGAGCGGCTATGATTGCAGTTTCTAATAGTCCGTCTAACTGTTTTAATAATAGTAATAGTTGGTTGATATGGACTTTCTCTCCCAGGAGCATAAGTATTCTAATTTTTTTGTATTGTCATCAGAATTTTTGAATGACAAGAATAGTTTTTAAGATTTGAACCAAAGTTAATAAAATGAAAACTCAGAGATGTTGAATATGACTTCAATAGTTTATTGGCAGAAGTGCCTCCTCCTGCCATTATCCTTTCTCCTTGTTTTTGTAAACTGGAAATAATCTTAATTAAAGATTGCTTCTAAATCTCACTAGATAATGTATCTATTTCAGAATCTTCGATGTGGGCGATCGCCGCTGCTGGAGAAATATCCGTAAACATCACCTGTAAAATCCCAGGCAAATATTGATCCATCGTCATAATATTGATTAATAAACATTGCTCAATCATTAATTCTGGTTGAACCTCGCCAGCAAATTGTATGCTTGTCTTGAAGCGAATTTCGCCATCTCGTAAATCAAATTCAAAATTTCCGAACTTTAAACCAAAATTAGCCCGTGTTAAGAACTCCTGTATAACAGTGTACTTTTCCACAAGGGGTTTATTAGAACACACTGAGTAAGCCACAAATTGCTGATACTCATCCACACATTTTACAATCACAATCCAATTTGCAGTTTCTCCATTGATATCAATCCTTAGTGTGGCGTTACCTAGATCGTAAAACTGCCATTCTTGTTTTTTGAGTACAGACTCTGTAGCTTTCAGAAGCATTAGTGATTCACCAAAGTAAACGATAGGTTATTGCTTAGATTTTAGTGTAACTTTGTGAACTATTTTGTTAACAAAAATTCACCTAAAAACGTAATTTTGTCTTGTCAAGTTTCGATATCTTCCAACTCAGAAACTTGTTTCTCAATGGATGAAATATCTAGCTTAATACTCTCTTCCTTTAATTTTTCTTGAGCAGAATCTAGTATTTTTTGCTCTTTTTCAATAGTAGATATATTCTCAATGCCTTTTCCTTGCTCTAGTGCTTGAATGTTTTGAATAGCGGCTTCAACATCTGCCAGCACAGCAACTGATTGCTTGATAGCTGCGACCGCATCTTGATACCTCGCGTAGTGTACATCATATTTGTCGCTAATTTTGTCCCAAAGATCGCTTGCTGTTTTGATTTTGTTGCTCAAGTAATCTTTATTATTTCTTCCTCGTAATGTCGTGCCGCCTTCGTTCAATATCTCTTTGGCTTGATGTACACTATCTGAGTGCCGTATGCCAGAGGCTACTTGTTTAATAATGTTCCTTTTCTTGATAGGTTCATTTTTATCCCCATTCAATTTCTTCCATACATTGCTATAGCGCGATAACTTTTTATTAATTTTGTCTAGCTGATCGACGCATTTATCGCTCTTTTCTACCTCCTTGTCGATAACACCTTGTGTTACCTTAATTGCCTCCTTGTATTTAACCTCAATTTTCTTAATAATTGCTTGGCGTTCTTCCCCACTGCCTTCAATGGATTGTGCTGCATCCCGTAACAATTTTTGTGCTTCGGCGACGGCAATTATTTCACCTTTTGGACCTGTGCCATTTTTCTCAATCTCACCTTTCATTACTCCACCGAATGTAGGTGAACTAACTTTTAATTTACCATCCTCATCAATCTTAATATCGCCCCCAATATTACCAGAACCTAACTCCCATTTACCTATAGTGATACGGTATAGGTTTTTCTTGAAGAAGTAGAATGCTTGAGCTTGAATGCCAGCAGCAATCTCAGCCGTAAATTTGGCTTCAGCATAATATTTCGATGTCAATTTACTTGCATTGATTTTCTTGGTACTTTCGTCATATCCAAATTTGCCGCTAAATTGCAGACCCCCAATTGCATCAGCACGACATAGCCCTTCTATGTATGCTTGTAATGAGGCAATGTAGGCACTTCCCACACCCGCAAAAGCTTTTAAGCTAACCGCTAAGTATCCTTTGATCTCTGGGTTAACGGCAAAATCCCAATCTTGGTTTGTCCCATTTTTGGCTATTGCACCTTTCAACGCACCCTCAATGCCACCTTTAATGCCTAGCTGAACCCCCGCCTCTAAGCCTGGGACAATAGGATAGCTGAAATCAATACTTGGCCACACCATCAATTTACCAGGTAGTTCTACCTTGCCCTGAGCTTCAAGTTTGGCACTCTCAATTTTGAGTTGACTAGGTGAAACAGTTCGATCAAGTTTGACAGCACCTGTACCTGTGGCTTGGAAGTAATCGCCAAACTTTAATTCTAGACCGCCACCAATGATGGTGCTATATTTTTGTTTTGCACCTTCAATACTGGCTTTAGATTCTTTAATTTTTACAATTTCACCCAGGGGAATTTCTGGCATTGGGACGCTGATTTTATCCCAATCAATCCCGTTGTGATCAATTCGTGCATTTTTCGCCTCCGCCGATATGTTTTTTAGTTCTGGAATAGTGATACTAGCTTGGCTTAAGGTCAGGGATTTCTTTTCATGATCATAGTTGATACCTTTCGCCTCAAAATTCAAGATGTCGGCGATTGTCGCACTTAGAGATAGATTCTTGCTTTCATAGTCCCATTTACCGGATTGGTAAATAATCTTAAGGTCGCCGCTTGATTTGACATTAACAATTTCTTTGGAGCCAATATTTACTGCTACTGCTCCGGCACATTCTAATTTATATTGCTGGCTCTTGCCACCGATGGTTGCTGTAGGCTGACTAACTGATGCGAATTCCCCTAATTTAATATCCTTAGTTTTGACGGTGATTTTATCCCAATCAATTCCGTTTTTATCAATCTGAGCTTTTTCTACCTTAACCGATGTCTCGTTGAGTTCTGGAATGATGACACTCGCTGTTTCAAATGCGAGGGATTCATTGGTATTGTCATAGGTAATCCCTTTGGCTTCCAGATTAAATACTTCGTCAATTGTTGCCTTGAGATAACCTTTGCTAATAGCGTATTTCCATGTTCCGGCTGTATAGTTAATATTTACATCTCCACCGGATTCTACCTTGCCAACTCCGGTGGAACTCAGATTAATTCCTATGTTGCCAGAAACATCTGACTTATATTGGTCTTTCTTCCCAAGGATACTTCCCTTGATATTCTTAATTTCGGCAAAATTTCCTAATTTAATATCATCGGTTTTCAGGATGATTTTTTGCCAATCAATGCCGTTTTTATCAATCTGAGCTTTTTCTACCGCCGCTGAGGTGTTGTTGAGTTTTGGAATGATGACACTCGCTGTTTCAAATGCGAGGGATTCATTGGTATTGTCATAGGTAATCCCTTTGGCTTCCAGATTAAATACTTCGTCAATTGTTGCCTTGAGATAACCTTTGCTAATAGCGTATTTCCATGTTCCGGCTGTATAGTTAATATTTACATCTCCACCGGATTCTACCTTGCCAACTCCGGTGGAACTCAGATTAATTCCTATGTTGCCAGAAACATCTGACTTATATTGGTCTTTCTTCCCAAGGATACTTCCCTTGATATTCTTAATTTCGGCAAAATTTCCTAATTTAATATCATCGGTTTTCAGGATGATTTTTTGCCAATCAATGCCGTTTTTATCAATCTGAGCTTTTTCTACCGCCGCTGAGGTGTTGTTGAGTTCTGGAATGATGACACTCGCTTTGAGAATGCCAATAGATTTGTTAATATTGTCGTAATTTATCTCTGTTGCATCAAGCTTAAAAATATTGTCAATCGTCGCACTTATGGAACCATTTGTAATCGCATATTTCCATGTTCCTGCCGCATAAGTAATATTGACTGTGCCGCTTGTTTTTGCCTGAAGACCTTGTGAACTAAGATCAACCCCAAACGTTCCAGAAACGTCCGATTGATATTGTTTTTTCTTGCCAAGAATGTTGCCTTGGATATTCGTAATTGTGGCGATTTCCCCTAATTTAATATCTTGGGTTTTAACGGTAATTTTATCCCAATCAATGCCTTCACTATCAACCACCATCCCACTCACACTAGCAGTAGTGTTATTGAGATCTGGAATAATAACTGTGCCATCGCCTTTGAGAGCATCTTGAGCATCGTTATGTTCCAGATTTTGTGAAGTGAATTTAAAGATTCCTATTTCTCCAGTAACATCTTTTGATATATCTATTCCACCTTTAGATTTCTTTAGTGTCTGTTTAGGCTTGTCATCATCTTTACGCTGTACAAGCCGTCCTTGCCCCCCTTGCTGAATAACATGGGTTAATTCATGGGCTAGGAGTTCCTGCCCTTTAAGACTTCTGGGTTGATAAGCGCCCCGCTTAAAAAAGATGTCCCTTCCCTTTGTGAAAGCAAGGGACTGAATGGAGCGATTTAATTCATCTGACTGGTCATCGGTATGCACCCTGACACCACTCAAATCAGCACCAAATGACTCTTCTAGCGGTTCCCGAATATCCTCCGAGATAGGCTGCCCCTGACCCTGTTGTTGTTTAATGGCTGTTTCTAAGTGTGGTGTGGTTGCTATTCCCCCCGCGATAGGCTGAGGAGATGACACCGACTTTCGCATTAATTTTTGGCTATGGACTGCTTCTGGGTTAGCTGATGGCTGGGAAATAGGGTGATTAATTTGTTTAACTACTTGTGCAGCTACTCTATCAGCTTCCTGTTCGTATTTATCCCCTGGTTGGTTAACTGTCAGCTTGGCCTGCACCAGATAACCTTGTCCATTACCTGCTAACTCGTGGGAAAGACCGCGAAAAAAAGACCGACGTTGTAGAGGGGAGTTATTAGCTGTTGAAATTTGTTTGAGAAGTAGGTTTGGGGAATTATCTGTTGGCTGATCTTGGGAGCTTTGCGACTCAATTAGGCGACCCAGTGCCTGGTTACCAAACATTTCTTGTATTTCTTCCGCTGGATGGATATCACAGTTCTTATTAGATGTGGCTTGTTGTTTGGCAGTGGCTTGAGTTTTTTTGCTTTGGCTTTGTTGCAAAGTACCCATATATATTACTCTCTACTTTTCTGATTGAAAATGTGAATGTTGTTAATTTTGGTGAGCATTGACGCAGATAAAGTTAAAGAAACTTAGTTAAGTTATTTGATAATAATGAACAAGGATTAATTAATATCGAGTTTCATGTGCCTTTAACTCGAAAGTTAGTAGTGATGAAACTACCAGTCCCAGCATATTGCGGACTAGGATCAGGAACTGGCCCAGCAGGGGTGGGTTGCTGGGCAGGAACAACAACTTGAAACTTGGCTTTAAATGTCCCTCCCTTGAGTAAAACCGGTTTACCGTTAGATTTGGTTCTTTGGGCTTTTTGATTGGGTGCTAGGGAATCAATGGAAAGAATACCCACACCGGGAATAGGATGTGATGGAGTCATGTAGGGACAACCAGGAACAATGACGGTTTTTTCATCCCCATCAACACAGACCATTTTTTTGTTAATCATGTCTTTACTAGACCCCACTATATTACCAGGAATTACGGTAACAATAGCTTGCCCAAATGGGGGGTTAAACATGGCCATATCGCCTGTGGTTAAAATAAAGTCAGCCATAATGATCTAGTTACAACCAAAATTTAATTAATCAATCCAATCGTCTTCCTCAACTGCCAAAGTTTTCAGCATATATGGGGTAACTCTGCCAATGATGGTATTACCTTGAATATCTCCATCCTGATCCTTAAGAGGGTGACAAATTTCTAGAACATTCGCCCTGGGATTGAGATTAAAGTCTTCTGCGATAATCACCTGAGACACAGGACGCTGATTAAGATTGAAGTTGAGCTTGATGGTGATGTTTCCAGCCACTTGGCGATCATTGACGTTAGATAACACTATGTAAAAGCCTTTGGGGTTATCCAAAAATCGTTGATAGCTAACCTGGTGTGTAGCCCGCAGTCCTTGGGAGGAAAATTCTAGATTTGGCATTAGAGGGCTAAAGGAAGAAGTACGGGATTGAATGCGTAATATTAACAACCTAGCGATTTTTTCCCCTTCTGTTTCAGCTACGTCTGTTAGTGTAATAATTGCTTCTATTTCTATGTTCTTTTTAGCTGGAGAATCAAATAATTTAAACCGATAAATCCGCTCTAACCACTGGGAGTTAGGAACGAGACGCATGGTTGCACCTACTTCGGGGCCTAGAAGGGTGTTGCCAATTTTGTATTCTTGATTTTGACTGTAAATTTTTAATTCAGAATCATCTAAACCTGTGGGAATTTGGATTGTTTCACCTACTTGGTTTCCCAAACGAGTATTCCCCTCCATGCTCTCAAACAATCGTCTGGGTTTGTAAATTCTCAGTCTGGCATCATGCACCAGGCGCATGGTTTGACCAACTTGAGAACCCAGGCGCGTATTACCGTCAATCCACTTGATTTGAGGCTGATAAATTTTTAACGGAGGTTCTGGGCGGACACGCAAAGTTTGCTCTGGATTGGAGTCAAGACGAGTATTTCCCGGCATTAACTCTAATTGATTCAGGGGGCGATAAATTCTTAAGTTAGGTTCTAGGTCAAAGGGTAGGGAATCAAATATGATCAGGGAATATTGCTGGTGGTTGAGATTAAAATTAACTTGAACCGTAATTTTTCCAGTCAGTTGGCGATCGCTCAAATTAGCTAGAGCGATAAAAAAGCCATCGGGATTGTTGGTAAATTGTTCATAAAACACTGTTTGCCTGACATGGGGTCCGAGTTGGCTGCCATTCGGTTCAAGGGGCAAATTTTTTCCCTGAATGCGGATTAGTATTTGCTCTTCTAAGGGATCTCCGGGCGGGCAATCATTCAGTTTAATCCTAGCCTCGATTTGCATTTTCTGTTGAGGCGGAGCGTCAAATAAGGTAAACGGATAACAACCTCCCCATGCTTTGGTAATTTGCATGGTTAGTGTTAATATTCTTAAGGCATAAAAGGTATGGGCTGGTTTTTCTTGATCAATAATGGCTTTGGCAATCCGGCATCCTCGCCAATATCTCTCCGGCTGAGTGGTCAGAAGGGGAATTTGGACTTGAAAGTAATGAGGATGGTCGTCAAATTCAAATATTGAAATCTTTCCTGCGGGATAGTTGGAGTTAAATTCTTGGAGATAAAGTTCCAGATAAATTCCTAACATTTGTTTTAATCCGGAAATAGTTCCCCGAATTTGGTATAGCGGCACTATTCGGCTAATAAATTGCCGCTTAACTGCTTCATCCCAATCTTCTCGTAAACTTAATGCTACCCACCCTGCCAACCATGGCAAAAATTCCGATGGAGTTTTCTGGGGGTCGAAATAGGTGTGAATCTGAGAAATGATTGTTTCTAAACCAACAGAAGTTTGGGAATTTCTGGAAATAATCTGAGGATGAAGCGAAAAATGTTCTTGCTCTTGAATAGACCCGGTAAGAATTTTTTCAGACGCTAGTAAAAATCTGCTCAAAAAGGGACTTTTTTGCAGATCAAGATCAGAGAAATCTTCTTGCAGATAAGCAGGTAAATATTCTTGATAACTACTTAGTTGTTTCTTTTCCATTTTGCTTCAAAATGTTGTTGAATGGTGATAATTTTGTCAATTTCTACCTCAACCAATTCATTTTCTTCTAGAGAAATACCGATCATTTCGGATTGTTGGTTGAATTTTTTTCTTTGCTCATCGAAGTCGTTAAGTTGAACTACCTCTACATAATCAACACCAGGCAAATTATCCAATAATTGATATAACTCAGAAATATAGATATCCGCGCCAAAAGGATAGCCCTTACCTTGCCAATATTCTTGGGAATCTAAAGGAGCAAAAAAAGCTTTAATCCGGCGTTCTGCTTCTTTTTGAACAAACAGATTATTCCCACCGTCTTGTAAATATAAAGTAGCAGCAACTTTGATTTTCACATATTTGGGGTCAACTAGATGGAGGCGGGTAGTAATCAGTCGTCTTTGATTGAGAAATTTCTTAATTATTTTTCTGAGATTTTCGGTATTGGAACTATGTAGACGAGGCAAAATTACTAAGCTAATATGCCCTTCCACAATCTCATTGACATCTTTTGTTTCTAAATCTCGCTCTGGCAAGCATTGCACTCGCGCAATTATCCCCTCCTCTCCAAAGTCTCTTTTAATAGTCTTAGTTTTTGACCAGTCAGATAAAATCAGCCGTTCAAAATCTTTGGCGGTGACGGCTCGATAGGGTGTTCGCAATTCTGCCAAGGTTTTTTGAATCTCAGCCTGCAAGATGGCATTTTGGTCGGCGGGAGATTTTTCTGCTGGCAGTTCAAAATGATGCCCTTTGAGTAGAGTTAAAAAAGCGGCTTGATTGTGATTAGGGATTTGATTGACTCGATATAACACCATTTCAGTCAACCAGGCCAATAATTCAATCAGGATAATTCCCGTATCAGATGGGTTGTGATCTGTCCATTGGGGTGCTTCCGTGGGAATGAGAGCAACCGCTTCTTCTACCAGGCTGGAGTATGTGCGGTCATCGAGATTGGGTAATGGTAATGGCATAAGTTAATCTGTCTCTCCTGGTAATTTCAAGGTAACTCGGTGCTGACCAGAGTAAATAAGAGTGCGGATATCCATTTGACAATCAGTCGGTTGGATGTCTAGGTAGCGGACGTATTTGACCCCTGGAACTGCTTCCAAGAGGGCATAGAGGTCGGAAAGGTGAGGTTTACGTCCGAAGCTCCACCCTACTCCTTGATTGCCACCTGTGAGGGGGTGAAGAAAGTTGTGGAGGCTACGCTGAACTTCAACTCTGACAGCATCAGCATTTTCTAGAGAAACAGGGACAATTTCCGTAATAATTCTGATCTCTTGCCAGTTAGGTCCGGTTACTTGCAGTTTCATGGTCGGCACAAACCGCGCTTGTAAATAAGTATGGACTCGATTCAGTAATGCCAAGTTGGGGGTGGGCTGACGTTCCAAACTGTGGGGAACGATGATTACTCGCACCCGCCCAGCCCGAATCTCATGGGTAAAAACTTGAATGGGATTGCCCTCGATTTTAGGACTCTGACTCCTAACTTCTGTTATCTTGGCGAGTGAGGAATTTCCCTCCGGTTCAATCCATAGTTCCTCCAGTAAGGGATTGAAATTGGGAACCATCATTTCTGGGGTGATCACCTTTACCCTGGCCACATCTATAGATGCTTGATATGTTAGGTCTTCAAAATCTTGGGCTGTCACGGCGCGATCGCGGTGGCGTAGTCGTTGGGGCGATCGCTCTTTGAGCCGTTCCAGAGATTCTTGCTCGTTTCCTCCTGTGGCCGCTTCCCAATTAATGACGCTATCAATGTAGGGGATAGTAGTTTTTAATTCGGCAATCTTATAGGCAGGTTGATTCCCTCTGATGCCACCTCCAGTATGATAGCGAGTCAGGCGAATATTGTTGCGTCCTCGCGGTGGAATCATTCCTGCTTTTCCGTCACCAAACTGAATTTTTCCGGTTTGGCGATCAATGACATAATGACGATCCTTGGTCTGGGAACTATAAAAATCAGGGACTTCTTGCCAGCGCACCCAAACTGCTACTAATTGACCTGTTTCATCTGTAATTGTGCTGATTGCTTCTGAGCCTGATTGTAGTTCAATGACTTGTCGTTCTTCGTCGGCAGGCATTTTACCTTCCTGCACCTCTAATTGTTGTCCCCAAAGAATGGGTACCTGACTGGCAGAAAATACCTGTTGCGGCTCATTGTTGCTAGAACCTAATATCTCATTTTCTAAAGTAATAGTTTGACTAGCCCAGGTAGTATTCGTCCGTACAGAACGCAAACGGGGATCTACGGAAAAATCAACAGAATAGCTTATTTGCCAACCAAGATAGCGGATCAAGCCGAACAAGTGTAATCGTCTAAAGCCTAATGCCCATTTAAAAAGACATAAGAGTGCGAATGGAATACTACTGGGCTTTTTCCTGGCTCGTAGCCAATAAAGTTCTTTGCCAAAGTGAGACGATGGGATAAAATCTGTTAGCCCAATAAATTGAATTAGCCCCTTCTCAGCAAAGGCTTGGGTTTCATCCTGAACAACTAGGGGTTGCCATCCGTTGGGACTAGCGTATTCCCAAGCAATCCGCTGTAGGTTAAGGTCACCTTCCCCTCGATTGGCATTGGGGGCTACTTCACTGGGTAAAGGTGGTTCAACTTGGAGGTAAAGAGTATTGGGACGATTGGGAAATGGTTGATTAAATCCCAAATAAAGGGCGGAATTGCGATTAATTGCGGGAGTTAACGGGTGAAAACAACGAATTACCCTAACTGCTCGCCGATGATCATGATTCAATGCTGTGGTGAAGATGACCAGATGGCGATCTCGATCAATTAGCTCAATTTGCCGTTTTTCGGGATTATTATCGTCAAATTTGATCAACTCACCTAATCTTAACTGACTAACATCATCCAGATGTAAGATCCTTTCGCCAGCTTTAACCGCTTGTGTCAGTCTGACAAATCCTAAAGAACTGCCCTCACAATAAATAAAGTCGTTATAAGCATAGTAAGATGCAGGTTTTCTCAGCAGAAATTTATAAGTTAATGTCAAAGATTGGACTACCGGTGGATCGCAAGTGTCAGGAATCTTGTCCACCATAATAAATTTGCACAATATTCGACTGCTGGCTTCATATTGATTACGAATATTATTCTCAAGAATCAGCTTTTTCTCGGAGGCAATTTTATTAATTATTCTGACTTCTTCCTGTCTGGTTGGATCAGCTAATGATTGGATGCGAATGGTATCATTAATCTCTAATTCATCTACACTATCAACGAATATTGCTGTTTGTCCAGAGGAGATGCCTCTAGAAACTAGGGTGACATCATTATAAACAACATATTTTTTCTCTCTCCCTCTGATCCCGTAAATTCCATTGTTAATGCGGGCGCGCAGCCAATAGGAATTTTCTCTATGATCATCAACTAGATTCTCATTAATTAGTGATTGAGGAAACTGAAAAGTAGTTGATGTGATAGGTTCTGTAGGTTCTATAAATTTTATTGGTGATGAATCATTACTCCATCTAAATTTATCTGCTGCTGTTGAAGTTTCAATGATTTGCCAATTTTGCCCGTTTCCTATTTCCCAAATGATATTTATATCGTCAGTATAACTGGGTTGATGGTTCAGTTTTGGGCTAATTTCTATGGCAACTCCGGGTTTAATTAATTTATTATCTAAAGGAATAGAAAATGTATCGTTACGCCCAGGGGTTGTACCAAAGGGATAGAAATCTTTGCTTAGATCCAAGGGAGTATTATTAAATAAGCATAATTCGGGGGTATGGGTTTGATTAATACTAGTGCTAATTTCAATTTGGGTAACTTCTGGTAAATTATTTCGTGCGGCTTCCGCTAATTGATTCCGTTGCTGAGACTTTAAGCTTACCCGCAAACATGGGGCTTTTTGTCCATTAAATTGCACAAAAGGCATCAATTTAGGTAACTGAGTCACTGTGATCATGAATTGTGTTGTATTTGCTTGGGTGTGAATGTGGGTCAGAGGTTTCCATGCTGTCTTCTCCCAATATGACCAAATATCAAGTAATTCCCCGAATTGAGTGGGACTATTAGTATCAATAGTGATGGTAATCGTTTCTAATTTTGGTATGCTAAATATTTCTTCAGAATATATATAAAGATAATGCTCCGTGGGGAGGTCGCCTTTGAAAGCTGAAAATGCTGGATTTTGGTTGGCAATTGTGGGATCAATCCAATGGTTGCGATCGCTATAATAATCCCGATCTTCGGCCACAAACATTGCTTGTAGTTGTGTCCCGCTGACTACCAAATCTTGTTCAGTTTCAAAGATAACTTCCTCTGTTTCACCTTCGGGAGCGGGTGCAGAAACTTGGGTATGAGCAGGAACTATTGCATCTACCGGACTACCACCCGCTAAGGTAAAGGTGAGAGGGACTCTGGCTGGTTGAGGGGGAGCCTGTTGAGTACCAATTAAGTTGAGAAATGCCAGCAAATTACGATCCGGGGAGCGATTGAGGCGATCGCTAACGATGGTGGCCATGCGGCTGAAAATGCGGATAAGTGCCAAACCTGAATCGCTTTTATCCAGGCATCGCCATTTGTTATCCGTATAGTCCTCAGTTAATTCCTGAGTTTCCTGAACTATATCTTCATAGGTGCGCTGATCAATTTTGGGGGGAGGTAAAAACATGATTAATTACTGTAAATAGAATGGATAGACTAGATTAAACTGATTATTTGTGGTGCGAACCTGGTAATTAATGGAAATTTGCAAAAGATTAGGATGAGCCGGATTTGGTAGCACATCAATATCTAAAATATCAATGCGGGGTTCCCACTCTACCAAGGCTGATCGCACATCGCTGATCACTTCACCAACTGTTCCTGCATTATTGGGTGCAAAGACGAGATCATGAATCCGACAGCCAAAATCGGGACGCATCACCCTTTCCCCTCTCGCGGTACTAAGGATCGCCAAAATTGACTGACGAACGCAATCTTCGTACTTCGCCATCAACACTTGTCCCCTCTCATCTAATTTACACGGATAAGACCAGCCTACACCTAAAAAATCAATATCCATTACATTACCTCCAAAGCCCCATTATTGACCTTAACCCCCGCAGCGCAGGTAATTTCCAAGCCGGATTTGGCGGCAAATTCACCTTTAGATTTAGCCTGAATACTATAATTAGATCCGGCTTGAATTTTGCATTCTTGTTGAGTTTTAATCTCTAAATTTTTACACTCAATCAACATATCCTCATCTGTGCTTTTTATAGTCACTTTACCTTTAGCTTCAATGGTAAAATCTTTTTCTACCTGAATATTCATGGCATCATTTTCGCAGTCAATAGTAATTTTGTTTTTTCCACTTTTATCTTGAATAATAATCTGTTCCTTATCTTTAGTATCATCCAAAATAATCATGTGACCACTACGGGACTTAATCAAGCGTTTATTATTTTCATCATTATCGTTTTTTTCAGGGGGGTTATCCTTGCCATTCCACAAACTCCCTAAAATATAGGGAAAGGCAATATCGCCATGTTCAAAAGCCACTAAAACCTCATCGTCTACTTCTGGCAAAAAGTAAATGCCTCTATCTTTCCCTGCCATCAATGTTACCACCCTAGCCCAAGCACTTTCATCCTCATCTGATAACCAAGGAAATTTCACCTTAATTCGTCCTACTCCATCAGGATCTTTGATATTAGTGACTACGGCAACTGTCACTCCATAGAAGCGCAGACTTTTGTCTTCAGGCATTAACAAATCTATTCCCATCATGAGGCGGTTCTCCTTGCAGTAAATAAAGTACCATAACCTTGCTCTTGGGAGTAATTATGTTCAGTTGATGTCACATAATACATTCCACTGAATCGCTTTCCTACTCCAGTCACTTCAATAACTTTAGCAATTTTTAAAGTAGGAATTCCCGGACAAGTTCCTTCAGCAGTAATATAGGCGATCGCCATATCCTTAAACTGTCCTAAAGCTATTTGATCGGCTTCTGCTTTACTGGCTACAGGTTGAATAACCACAGTAGAAACAGATTCTCCAAATGTTTCCACTGCCTTTGCTCCAGTAGTTTTGCCACCCATTTTACTCCCTTCCTTGCCAGCAGCAGCTTTACCGATAACTTCTTTTTTATCTTTGGGTATCCAGCCTTTTACTTCTACTTTTTGCACCTGACCCATACTACTCAACCGGGGTAAAAATTCACGTAAATTCTCTGCAAACTTCAACGTCAAAACTTTTTGACTATCGTGCTGATGGGGTTGAAAATATAAGGTTTTATTATCAATAACTACTTCATAACCAATGCGCTCTGCACGACTTTGCAGAAAATCCCAATCAGTCTGATTATGTTGTAAAACATATTCATGTTTCACCTCACTATCTTTAACTTTTGGTGTTAAGCTGTTACCCCTAGCAATTTGACTAGCAATATCACTATCTTTCATTTTGGCATAGGATTTTGTTTTAGAACCTCGCAATAAACGGTGACGCATATCATGTCCCCGTACCACTAATATAGGATTAGAATTTTGATTAAACTCCGGTTCTAGACCAGTAATTTCTCCTACGATCACTGTTTTTAAGTTATTTTCATAACCCATCTGAATTTCTACTTCTTTACCAATCTCAAACATCTTGTCATCAATCCAAGTTAATTCACCCTTGGCTAAATTCCAACTAGAAAATTCCAAAGTAAACATACTTGGTACGTCCACATCTTCCGATACTTTCACCGCGAGTAAATCAGCACTAGCCTCAGCAGAAAGCTTTTGTCCTTCAATGATTACTCTAATATTAGGGGAAAGGCTTTTAACACCACCACCATCAGACATAGTTCTTTTCCTCTAAGTTTGGCTGGGAATCCGCAGAGGTGGAATCGTCAGAACTAATCCGGGGGGTATTTTACGCGGATTATCTAGCCGATTTTCTTCAGCAATTATGCGCCACAATGCAGGATCTCCATATTCTTCATAAGAAATACTACTCAGGGTTTCTCCCCTTTTAACAATCCGAACTGGATCATCTATTAAATTCTCCTCTTTTTTCTTTTTTACCGAGTCTGTCCACTCTCTGAATGTGCAATTAAGAGTTGCTCGCACAGGAGTACCATCTTCCAAGAACTGCGTCAGAGTTTTAGTGACACTTTCTAACATCCCATCAGGTAACAAAACACTATCTTTTCCCCCAATTGTTCCCCACACCAACTTACATCTAGGTGGTCTTTTTGTGCTATTACCAATTCTTGGGTGAGTCAAATTAAAAATCTTCTTGGTATATTTCTGGACATTTTCTGGCGGAGAACCTTTAAGAGTGGTATCAAAGAATAACTCTATTGTTAAAGTTGCTAAATCATTAGACGCAACTAATTGGTCTCCGCTGGTTGTCCAACCGATCTTATTAATTTGTACCTGGTTAGGGTTAAACAAGACCTCGAATTCATCAGCAAAATCTCCCTCGTTACTTTTCTCTGCTTTAATTGTTAGTTTTTCTAGCGCCATTTGTTCTTACCTCTGCGTTCACTTTCTACGACTAATCTCCGCATGATTTTCCGCTCTACTTTGTCTGCTAAATCATCAACATCAATCTGAGGTGGCCGACTAACACCTGCAATGGATGTTTGGTTAATTTGATTGACTTTAAGTAGTTGAGAATTGATAGATGGGGTTGATGCCATTATCCCTTGATTTGAAGCAATATTATTGGTTATTGAGGTTTCGGCAGGGGATGATGTTACATTATAATTCATTGTTGTTCCTAAATTCATCTGGGAAGTTAATTGGCTACTATTTAAGGTGCTTGCCTTTTTTTTAGCACTAGGAGAAGTAGACAAGACTAAAGATTCAAATTCTGGTAAAGATGGCTCGGAATTAATTTTCACAACTGGTAATTTAGATTGAGCATTAGCAACAGTGGATTGGGTAATCTTTTCTACTCGTTTATTCCCATTAGTCACAACTAAAGGATTATTTCTCTTAAACTCTTCGATTAAGAGCATTGGCTCATTTGCAGCTAATTTAGGACTGATTGGTTGGGAATAAACTACTACTGAATTTTCCAATTTGGGTTTAATTTTGGATATGGAACCATCAATAATTGGAATTACTGAAGTTGAGGGAGAACTTCTATTATTAGTATTAGTTGATATGCCTTCACTTGTTGAGGAAATATTATTAGCTAGATTAACTAAAGGTTTTTCAATATTTGATATGGTGGGAGCTAGTTGTTGAACTAAGGGGATTTGAGGATTTTCAGTTAATGAAGATGATTGCTCAGAATTTACATTTACTATTGGTAAATTTGCAGGTGTTTCTGTTTTTCTCTGAATTGGTGATTCTGAGGGGGTTGAGGAAATATTATTGGGTAAATTAGGTAAAGAATTATCTGGTGGTAAAGTTAATTCTGTGGACTGCGATCTCTGATTTACTAAAGGAGTCATTTGATCTTGATTGGATAAATCCATGTCAACTGGAATTGACTTAGCATTGACAATCAGGACTTGCTTATTACCTTGACTGCTATCAGGAGATGCAAAGTTGGGATTTATCGTCTGCTGTTCTACTGCTTGACTTCTCTGCTCCTGATGTTGAACATAAACAATAGGTGTTGATTCTGACTCTAAATGAATATTGGTTGACCAACGCTGCATTTGTTGAGCAAGTAAAGGTAGTTTTTCTAATATATCAGGCGATCGCTCGATAATTCTTCTAGCCATCCGACCATCGATAACTCCCTGTTTCATCAACGGATTATTTAGCCGACGGACAAGTTTCGGATCAAGAGACTGTTGCCATTGTGGTACACGATTGAATGTCATTTTAGATGAGATACTTAATTTTTGCTTAATTTTTGCTGATAGAGATGATGATTTTATGTAATTTATATTGACTGGTTCTAACTATGCTTTATAAACTCCTCTATGCACTAATTCCAGCCGTTCAAATGCGACTTCCGAACCATTACTAGCATTCAGTTGTGGACCTTCCCAAGCAACCGGGTAGGCCTTTTTAAAGTTCCATCCTATTAGTTTATCCTGCTTACTGTCTCGTACCATAATTGTGCCGTTCAAGAGACGAATTTTACCTCTAGTAGCATCTTCATACCACTTCCATAAATCATCTCTTTCTCCTAGTCCCCGCTTGAAAACCAAATTAGGATAGTTCATGTATTTAGGGAATTTATGAACGTGGTGATGAACCCCACCCTCCACATAACTCTCCAGTTCCATGTTGCTGCTTAGTCCTGTAACTTCTGAAAAGCCACCCACTGTCAGTCCTTCGATTTCCACCATAAAATTGAAAGCCATATAGGGATCTTGGGGTTTCTTTTGAGAATTACCCCCGCCTTTTTTTTGCGATTTTGCCATGAAAGTCTCCTCTTGAGAAAAGTTTTAATCTCAAATCCTTAATTGCCTGACTGCTGATTAATCTGCTGATTAATGTGGGCAACTTGAGTTACCCACTGTTGCCGTTCCCAGTGTTCCATGTTCATCACTTGATCATAAGACCAGTGAAAGTGATAGGAAAGATAAGCTACCTCCTCCAGTAGGCGTTCTGAGGGGTAGCAGACTACTCCCCCGTGGGGGAGGTTTCTACTTCAAAATCTCCTCCACAATGGGGACAGGCAACCTGAAAGCGAGTGTTACCATGGTGATTAATTCGTTGGTAAAAATCTTGCAGGTAAACCAAGTCCCCAGAAAATAATTCCTCAATAATTTTGGTATTGAGTGGGTCTAAAGTTCCTAGCTTAGTAATCACCCGTGCGAGCAGAATAATCACCAAATAACCCGGATTTCTCTGTACCCTGGGGTCGCGCAGAGGAGCTATTTCATCATAGGCTGTTGATAGTCGCATCACTCCTTCTCGATGAAGGATTCCTTCTGCATCTATATAACCGTGAGGCAGGGTAAACAGAAATTCAGTTTGGTGCATTTTCCCTCGTATTAATCAACGCTGATTCCTTCGTGAACTAATTCTAGTGATTCAATCGCTACCTCGCCAGAGGTAGCATTAAAATCTGGACCACTCCACATGGTAGGCCAACATTTTTCCAAGTTCCAACGTAGTTTTTCTTCACCTTTATCATCGGACAGAATAATCGAAACGTTTTTCCGATTGTCTTCCATTGGTTCACCATCTGTGATTTGCTTGTGCCATTTCCAAAGTTCATCATTGTCAGTGATTCCTCGTTTCAGGCTGATATTACTGAAACTATTTAAACCACCAAGTTGTCTTTGAGCAAGAATTTTGTCTGTTCCTTCTCTATAGGTCGTGGCTGCCCTGGTAGCCGTCAAACCACTACATTCTCTAAAGCCTGCATGAACGATTCCGTCCCACTCTACCCAGAAATTATAACCATTAAACGGATCGTGAGTATCTTTAATAGCTGGCATGGTAAGTTCTCCTGAAGTTATTTACTAAGATTCGACAAATCTAACACCGCTACTGCCGTGAACTAGGGAAATAACAATAAATTCACTAGGAGTAGTGGGTGCTAAACCAATTTCCGTGACTATTTGTCCGGTATTGCGGATAGCTGGGGGGTTGGTTTCCTCGTCACACTTGACATAGAAAGCCTCTTCGGAACTATCCCCATGGATAGCTCCCTGTTCCCATAGGGATTCACAGTAAACTGTTAATTCCCGCTCTATACGACCCCACAAATCTCTGTTGTTGGGTTCAAACACAGCATCAGCTAAATTCCGTTCTGCCCACCGGAGGACAGTGATTTTTAAGCGGCGAATGTTGATATATTGCCATTCTGGATTTTGGCTTAAGGTGCGTGACCCCCAAATCCGCATTCCCCGACTTCTAAAACTGCGAATGCAGTTAACGCCTGATCCAGTTTGAGGATTTAAGATTTCCGAATCTGTATCAGTAAACAAAAAACTTAAATCCAATACCCCTTCTAGTAGGTAGTTAGCCGGAGCGCGATAAACTCCGACTTGCCGATCGTTACGGGCATAAATTCCCGCAATATGACCACAAGGGGGAATGTTCATGGGAGCGTTTTCTATTTTCAGCCAGGGGGTATAGAGCGCACCGTTATCGCCGATTAATCCTTGTTGTTGTGTTTTCAGGGCTTCTATGTCTTCAATTCTGGTAATACTGAAGCCATCAAGAATGGCAAAGCGATCGCCCATTCTCTCACAATGCTCTAGGACTGCTTTTTGCATTTCCATAGCCACTTCTGCCTCAGAGTTTTGCATAATATCAGGTGCACAGACTAAATCAATGACATCTAGTCCTTCTATTGCCCGCAATCCATTTTGCAATTCTGAGAGAGTGTTATTTAGCAAAGGAACGACATAACACAGACGACCACCATTGGCAAAGAAACCCCGAATCGCATGAGCTAAATAGCCATCTAGTCCTTCTATTTCTGCCAATGCATTTTGCAATTCTGAGAGAATATTGTCTAGCAAAGGTAATATGTAACTCAGACGACTGCCATTGGCAAATAAAGTCCGTACCAGATGCAGCAAGTAACTATGAAGTAATGGCTGTCCAAAATACTGCCCAAACTGAGTCCAGAGTGTGAGCATTTTCGGCACGGGAAGACCGTTTTCCTGAGCATTGTTAACCGGAGCGACTCCCAAGAACACCGGAACACCCGTTAGTAAATCTTTACCAGGTAAGGTAGGAATATCCTCTAAATATACACCAGGTGCTGTTAAGTTTAGGTGTGTAGATGTCTGCATAGGTTAATCAATTTTGGATATAGGTCATTTCAGTGCGGTCAGGAGCCTATTTTTTCTTTTCGTCTACGATTTGGCTAATGCGGAAGATGACAAATTCTGCTGGTTCTATTACCGCTACCCCGATTTCCGTCACCACTTGACCAAGTTTGCGAAGATCCATAGGATTGGTTTCCGCATCGCACTTGACAAAGAATGCTTCTTGGGGACTTGTGCCAAATAATGCCCCTTTGCGCCATTCATTGGTGAGGAAGGCAGTAATATTGCGGCGAATTTTTGCCCAAAGTTCTGGGTTATTGGGTTCAAATACTACCCATTGAGTTCCTTCATCAATTGACTCCCGCAGGTAGTTAAATTGACGACGAATATTAATATATTTGAAGTCTGGATTATCTTTCCCCGCGCCTAAAGTCCGCGCTCCCCAAATGCGGATATTACCATTGAGATTGCGGATACAGTTAATCCCTATCTCGTTCAGAGGACCCTGTTTGATTTTGCTGATATCTTGCTTTAAGCCTACTGCTCCCGAAATTGGCTCATTAGCTGGAGCTTTATGCACACCTCTTTTATCGTCTACGCGAGCGTAAACACCGGCAATATGACCGCTCGGAGGAACAAATTTCAATTCGTTGCTGGCGGGATCGAAAACTTGAATCCAAGGGTAGTATACCGCCGCATAGTCTGAGTTTCCTAGTAGTTCATCACTACCTGGTTTTAGTTGATCCGAGTCAATGGCGATATCTTCTATTGTATCCAAAATTGCAAAGCGATCGCCTAACAATCGGCAGTGATCATTAATTTCACCCAGGGCTATCTTACTGGTAACACCCGGAGCTGCGACAATGGCAATTTCATCAATGGCTTCAAACTTTCCTAAAGCCTTATCTTGACTAATTTCTGATTCTGCTGTCACCCATATTACGAAACACCTTGTGCCGCCATTTCTGAAGAAGCCATAAACAGCATGAGCGAGGATATTTTGACCGGGATTATCTGAGAAATCCCCAAAGAATTTCTTAAATTCAGTGAAATTTGTACAGAGTTTGACTTCACCAGACTTAATTGAGGTTGAAAGTTCTATCTCTTCTGTTGCTTTTTTTTGGTCTTTCAACACAACTGAATATTGGTCTTCACCAGAAATAAGCTGACCTTTCTTCGCAACGGTTGAAGAAACTGTAGCATCTTCAGTATCTTCAGCAACTTCAGCACTTTTCGCACTTTTCGCTACTTTCAAAGTGATGACACCAATGAATCCAGCCGTACTAGTTCCTACACCAGAAATAGGTGCTAAACCTGAGGAAACTTCATCAACATAAACGCCAGGAGCTAAATTGGCGAAATTGGTGGGCATAATATTTTTCCCTTTTTTTGTGATAATCGGATAAACAAAATTGACAGTTGCGAGTTGATACCTATTGCAAAAAAAAAGCTATCAGTTGGAAGTCAACTGGAAATCTAAGGATTTCACCTCCCCAGGCTGCAAACTGATTTCCTTTTGGGTTCCAGGATATCCTTTAGCTGAAACTATTACTGTTATGGGAGTATTTTTGCCTTCTATACCAACGATTTGATAATTCCATTCTCCTTGTTGTTCTTTAATAATTTCAATGGAGCTAAAAGTATATTCTCCACTCCCTAAAATCTGGACTCTAGCCATGCCAATTGCTTCTGTATCATCCGCATTGGTGATTTTGCCTCTAAGGGTGGTTGGTTTCAGTTGTAATTCTACTTTCCTAATATTATCAAACAGATCAACATTTTGATCTTGGTCAACAATATTATTTTGATTTTTTCGCCCAATCTCAACTTGACATTGACTCTTAATATAGCGCATTTTAGCACCAGACAAAGATGCCTCTATGCGATATAATCCGGCTGGCAAGTCCCTAAAATAGAACCAACCATCAGCAGATGTTTTAGTCCGTCCTAAGTGAGAATTTTTGGTCTTTGGGTCGATTGGAAAATAGTCAATAATTTCCTGAAATCCTAGAAATTTATGTTTACCACTAAGGTAGGAATTTTCCAGAAATACCTGAAATAATTCTAGCTTATTAGTAGCTTTTAAGCTAGGATTTTTCAGATTTTTTTGTAATTCTTGAAGTTCTTGAGGTAAGGCTAAGTTGGGAGGATTGAGATCGGGATTAAACGAGTGCCACTGAATTAATGAACTTGGTAATCCAAATAATTTAAGTTGGAAGATTACAAAATTAATAAATTCATCAGGAGCATCAATAATCTTGACCATAGCACCTGCAATTCCCTCTCCTGTGATAGCATCTCTAACTTGTCCGGCTATGGCTACTTGATGATAAAATCGTTGTCGCTTTAGCATTTTTTTCAATAGTTATCGCGGAACAATTCAGGCATTAGGAATTAAGGCTAATAGCTCTGGAAAGTGAGCAAAATGGTCAACTTTAAAGTTGGAATTTATTCCCAAAATTACCCCCCTTAGCAAGGAGGGAGATTGGAAAATTCTGTTCTCTGCCTTTCGCAAGGAGAGGGATTCGTTTTTCCCACACTCCCTATATAAATTCAATTCGTTTATCAAGCACCAAAGGAAATTCTTCTGTTTCTTCATCAACTGGAACGGCAATTGTCACCGTATAATTGAGCGCTGCTTTAGGTTTTCCCCCAATTGCTTGCCAAAATTCTCCTAAACTTTGTAAGTAGCTAGAACGCAAACCAACTGCTACTGGTAGAGGCTCTTGTCCTCGCAAACTGCCTTGGAGAATTGCTGCTGGTAATGTCCGATAGCGGAGTAATAATTTCATTACTTCCCCTAAGATGTGATGTTCTTGTTGGGGATCATCGGCATTAGCCCAAACGGTAATCAAATAGGAACAATCTATCCTAGCTGGAGGACGTTTTTTGGTAGCTGTGCCGTTTTGGCGACGTTGCACCGACCATTCACTACTCCGTAATTCCAGATTTTCTCGCACATCATAGAGGAAAAGATTAATCGCTGGTTTCTGTTTGATAGACCCTTCTAATGGCATATCAAAGCTAATGGCAACATTTGTTTCCGTTGACCTTTGCAACTCTGGTAATTCGTGAGTTAGTAATTGTTTTAGGGTGCTATCTAAGTCGTCCAACATGACTGAATTCCTATGGAAAAAGACAGATATATGATGATCAAGAAGTTAAGTTTCAGAAATAACTTCTATGGTGGTTGGGGAGAGTTGCTCTACTTGGTGATTGTTTTGACTATTATCAACAGTCAACTCTTCTTCTAAAACCTGAATTGCTCCACTAATGCGGAGTAATGTTTCCCGGAGATTGGCTTTTTGGGACTCCAAATTAGCTAGTGCTTTTTGTCCTGTTTCGTATTCTGTGGTTAGGGCTTGCAGGCGTTTTTCCAGTTGTTCCCTCATTGCCATCTTACTTGCTGTTTAAAGGTCTTGAGTGTCATCAGAAACTATAGGGAACCTCCAGATCGTGTGTACCCATTTCCCGAAAATTAAGGCTGTTGTTTTGCTTACTCATATCAATTTTTACCTTGAGATAGGGGATGACATCAGGTCTGGGTTTGGGAATCAAATCAGCCGGAATGTAAGCAGCAATATAGCGGTTAAAGCTTTTGCTATTCCAATGGCGGGCGAAGGGGTTATCATAGCTTGCTAGAAACCTTTCAACGGGCTGACCATTGACCGTAATACCACTGTGCATACAACCATTCCAGTCGTTGTTATGCTCCACCATGTAGAGTAATTTGTCACATCCAGACCACACGACTGGAACCATCAATTCTAGATTGGTTTTTTCAGGAATCCTTGTGTAGCTATCGCCATTCCAAGAATCAGATGCTTTATCCCAAATTGTTTCATTACCCCCGTTGACTTTCCAGTGATATCCGAGTGCGAATTGAGTAGCGTGAGACCAAGGGTTTTTGCTGAATGCCACCCCAGATAACCATAACTCACCACCTTGCTTAGAAATTAGGGTAACTTTCCCGGATCTGCCTACTGGAATAGGTAGCCATTGGTGTTTATCGTGATAGCTATCAGTGAGAGAACCATCGGGACAGTAGCAATTGCCGTATCTCTTTCCACCTGACCAGCGCCCTAAGTCTTCCTTGTATCCATCTCGGAACTGGGCTTTGACAACTTTATGAAGATCACCCGGTAGTCTGATCCAGAGAGTATCGTATCCTTCGGGAACGGTGACAACTGCCCCAGCATCATCCTCTTCCCCACCTCCATAGCAGATCATCCGACGGTCGTTCCATAGGTTGCTACTTATATGCCTTGTTTCAGCATCCCCAGGTGCATTTTTTAAGACACCATATTTGGTAATTACTTTGGCATCTCTGGCATCAAAAATATCTTGATAAACGATCGCATCATTGGGATACATCCGGTGTCGCATAGGATTTGTAGACTCAAGATGCCAGGCGCGGATCACACCTTCTACATCCAATTTTCTAGCGGGAGTAGTTATACCAATGCCGACATTACCCGTATCTCTTTCGATGGTGAGCCGTGGGGTGGCAACTCCTGCCCGATAGGATATCAATTTGATTAGAGAAGATTTATCATCTGCTTCACCCCCATCCGTTGACCACCCATATAGCCCATCTGCCTTACTACTGAGGGAAATCGCTGATTTTTCCTCTGTAGGGGCATTTAAGGCCGCTAGTCTCTCCCTAATTCGCTTTTCTATATGCTCTTTAACGGCTTTTTCTGAGGGAATGACTGTGGTTCTGTCACTTTCCGTGGCGATAGTTTCAGATACACCAATAATTTCTGAGCCGCCCAATTCCAATTTACCGGATACACTTAAGTTGCCTTGAATGGTTAAAGATTTACCGTCACTTCTCAGTGTAATCTCTTCACCTTGTCCACTGGGCAACCGCGCTCCCGAATATTGACGGACACTGTTATCTACTTTTACTTGTCCGTTTTCTAGGGTGAGTCTAGCTAAAGTAATCGTTTTAGCATCTTTCGTTTCAATCGCTTCCAATGCAAGTATGGGTTCTTCTGCAAAGCGGGTGAAACTATCGGGAATTTCCGGTTGCTGTAATACTTTTGCTTCTTGGTGATATCTCAGACACACCCAACATGGTGAGTTAATTTTGAGATTGCTTTTTTCTGACGGCAGGATAATCAGATTACCTTCACCATCAATTGCTGTCCCAGATTTGATAGTAATCGCAGCTTCACCTGCCATTGCTTCTACTTCTAGCCCTTCGACAATTCCGGCTAAATGCAGTTTGCTATTGACATAACGCTGGCGATCACTTAGATATTTATGTGCTAACTCGAAGTCCTCATCCAGGAGATACTGTCCGGGAAAATAGTTAGGACGTTGTAAAGAAAAATTACTCCAGTCTTGTTGCTGTACCATGGGAATTTTATTGCTAACCTTTGAATTATACTCCCCGGTTTGCCCATTTTTGCGAGAGTTAGAAGAATTCTACTTGGGAGTAAAAGATTGACCACTAAGTTGAGTATAAAAAGGGTAGTAAGCAGGGTAGTAAGCGTAGTAACTGGGGTTTAGACTAAGGCATGAAAAATTACCCAGCAGGGCTGAGTTAATCAGAGACTTAGGAAAAGTATGAATAAGCACTCCACCCATAGATTGGGCAACTCTTCCAGCAGTAAACCAAAAAGTTTTTCCCAAAGAGCGATTCCTATAACCCACATTCCGCACCCCCAACAATGTCCGGCGATCGCTACGCTCTCTATTCCTTCAATCCCGTCAGGGATACGCCGAAGGCATCGCAATATCCCACCCGACTCGGTGGTACTTCAAATTTGGGATCTGTATACTTTGCATTCTAGTAAGGATGAGGGAGATGCCGCAAAATGGGACACGTTGTAAATTTTTGTTGCAGAGAGTGTTTTATTGATTTACTAACTTGCCCATAAATGATACTGGGGCAATCAAAATTTTGCCCGATAAAATCAACTCTTCACCCCTTTCAGTGCCTTAAACTTGCCCATAAATAACCCTTTTAGGCGTTGCTGAATCGAGGTATGAAATTTCCAAATTGAACCTTTAAAACTCAAACCTCAGTGCGTCTACTCTTCGAGATCACGAAGCGTGATTGCGCCTTTGCATGAGACTAAAATTCATACCCTTAATCAGCAACGCCCAATTTTAATATCCACAGCGGTTAAAACCGTGGTCAGTGAGCTTGTCGAACTGCTCGTGTCGTTTCCCTCTCAGGTCTAAAGACGCGCTCATTTCCCACTTACCGGGTATTCTTATGAGAAAAGAGCAAATTGTCATCAAACCCGGAACAAGAACCCTCTCCAGTATCAAAAGCTTATCCTTTTCTTCCCCCCGCTGCGGGGGGATTTAGGGGGGTGCGATGAGGGGGCTAAGATGTACCTCATAAGATTGGAAATCGCTGTATGTGTTTAGGTAATAAGCTAAAGTTGTCTAACTACAGGTTTACCATCAATAACTTCACCTACAAGAACGATATCTGCACAATTGACGAAAATGCCATTTTCCAGAACACCGGGGATATTATTCAGTGTTTTTTCCAGGTTTACAGGGTCATCAATGCTATCGAAGGTGACATCTAAAACCATGTTACCTTGGTCAGTGATTACAGGTCCTGCTTTTCTCACACCCATGCGTAGTTCTGGCTTACCACCAAGTGCTTTAATGGCATTTGTAACGGGGGTAATAGCCATAGGGATAACTTCAACTGGTACAGCGAAACTAGAACCTAAGCGGGCTACTAATTTACCACCATCAACGACAACAATAAATTGCTTTGCTAGGTAATCTACAACTTTTTCGCGGGTATGTGCAGCACCACCGCCCTTAATCAAGTTTTTATGGGGATCTACTTCATCTGCCCCGTCTATAGCGATATCAATATGGTCTACAGCGTCTAAAGTGGTGAGAGGAACGCCATACTCTTTTGCTAATACTTCTGATTGAAATGAGGTGGGGATACCGACAATATCTTTGAGTTCACCTGATTTGAGGCGTTCTCCTAAATATTGAATAGTGTAAGCTGTGGTTGAACCTGTCCCCAAACCAACTATGGAACCGGATTTTACCAAATTGGCGGCGGCTTTGCCAACTTCTTGCTTCATCAATTTCACTGGATCTGCTGGTATGGACATTCTTTAACTCCTGAAAAATCAATTAAACGGTTCACTCATCTTACCAGAACACCCGGATTTCTTCCTACTGCCTATTTCTTCTATCCTATCCGCTAAAATACAAGTATCAGGGCAAACACGGGGAGATAAGTCAGATCCCCGACTTCTTAAAGAAGTCGGAGATCTTGTTGTTAAAAAATCACAGTTTAAGTAGGTTGGCGTTGAAAATTGTCGTTATGGCAAGGCAAAAGGCAAGAGGCAAGAGTGAAGAGGGTTTAGGCGATTTTACATTTCTTTACACAGTTTGGTTTTATTGTGTTCACCTACTTAGACATTTTATCTAACAAAAGGCTCACCTTTTTTGCCCTTTCTGGTTGACGCTGTTTCTGCAATAATTCTTTTGCTTGAAGTAAATTAGCTTTAGCTTCTACTTCCTGTTGTTCCTGCATGAGAATATTTGCTAAACGTAAATAAGCATCAGGATTTTTAGGACTGCTATCAATTACTTCACAGAATAATGCTTTTGCTTCGGCAATTTGTCCTTTCTGATTTAAAATATCTCCTAATAACAAACGTACCATATCATTTGTAGAGTTGATGGCAATAACCTTTCTCAAAACTATTTCGGCATTTTCAAAATCTTTGGCTTGATAAAAATTGATGCCTTTCTGAAATAAATTAGAAGTAATCAATGTTTTGATACTCAAATAACCAAGAATACTAAGACCAGAAATAACTACAGAAATGGCGACAATATTGGCAGTAGGAAATGTTTCTAACATGAGCTTAAGCTAATAAACAAGAGACGGGAAAAATTAGGTATTCGATGAAAAACAATTTCCAGATAAATTGATAGAAATTAGTAATGGCTTTTTTGTCTTGTAAATCAACTCCTGCACCTTGCCACCACATGACAATTAAAGCTACGGTATGGGTGATGAAGATGAAGATAGTGTTAACTTCCGCAAGATGGAATAACGCTACTAAAATCATACCGAGATAACAGATTGTTAATACCCAAAGTGCAAGATTAAATACTTTTTGTTGTCCGAGTTGGAGGGTGAAAGTTGTGATATTGTAAAATCTATCTCCTTCCATATCAGGAATATCTTTGAAGATAGCGATCGCAAATGTAAATACCAAGATAAACACAGTTAAAGCCCAAACTGCCCCCGGAATCCCTTGGCTTCTTTGCAATACCCAACTAAAATGCAGAAACAAACCTAAATTAACAATTGTTCCCCGCACCGAAAAAATACACAAAGCAGCCCAAAAAGGAAACTGTTTTAACCGAATTGGTGGTAAAGAATAAGCCGTACCAATTGCTAAACTTATTGTCACCATGCCCATTAAAAACGGTCCAGTTAGCCATGCTAAAGCTAAGGCGACAATACCAGCAATAATAACAATTAATTGTCCTTGTCCTTTGGTAAATTCTCCCGATGCTAGAGGTAAATCAGGTTTATTGATTTTATCAATGTCAATATCTTCTAATTGATTCAAACCAACAATATAAATATTGCCACTTATGCAAGCGACCCATGTTGCTAAAATTTGACTAATATGCAAACTAGAAAAATTTGTTGAAGTGACACCCAGGGTAATTAAATATAAACCCAAGACACTCAAAGTTGTTCCCATAATTGTATGGGGACGGGAAAACTTCCAAAAAGAATAAAACCAACTTTTTGGAGAAATAGCCGAATTTTGTTGATAAAATTGATTCATCTTTTGTTATTTTTTGTTCTTAAGCACCTAAAGGAATTGGACTGATACCATTTCCTTGTGAAACTGCGCCGAATTTCCTAAACTTGTCTTTTTCTTCTCTGTGTCCTCTGTGCCTCTGTGGTTGGTTTATCTTCAAATTGAGTACATCTTTACACAGAATTGGACTTACTTGGTTCCCCGTAATAATCCAAACCGAACCAATCCAGTTTCATAACCTCGACGCATTAAACCTAAAGATAATGCCCCCTGAATTGTAGTCCAACCAGCCATTAATAAACCGATAAATGCCTGGGGTGTAAATGCTGAATCAATGACAACATTCCAAAAAGGAGCAACTGCGGTTGACCAATCAGCCGTGCGGATATTATTTAATGGTAACTGCCAAGCGATCGCTTCATACTCCGCTAAAGAGATAACATAAGGTAAACAATAGACTCGGTAAATATCCTCCAAGAGCTTTTGTTCATCCGTTGTCAGTGGCAACTTATCCGTATTCCGATGACACCATGTCACCATAATCAAAGTCCCACCGGGCTTTAATACGCGATAGCACTCTTGCAAAAACTTAGTTTTATCTGGCATATGTTCACCACTTTCCAGTGACCAGACCAAATCAAAAGAATTATCCTCAAAAGGCATTTCCTGAGCATTGGCAACCATGAATCTAGTTTTTTGACTCAAATTCATTGCCAAAGACCTTTCAGTAGCTCTAGCAGCTTGTACAGGACTCAGTGTAATTCCGGTGGCATTTGCCCCAAACTTCTCAGCCAAGTATAAAGAACTACCACCTATCCCGCAGCCGACATCAAGAATATTTTTCGCACCCTTAACATCAGCCCATTTTAACAATTCTTCAATTAAATCAATTTGTGCCTGACGGCGTTCTTTCACCTGTTTACCATCTACGCCATAATAACCGTGGTGCATATGTTCCCCCCAAATCTGTTCCCACAGACTGGAAGAAGCATCGTAAAATTCCTGAATTTGTTTGTAAAGTATTTGACTCATGAATTTAATAATAATAAAGATGACAAGAAACTGGAAAAAAACTTATTCTTAGGCTACCATCTATGTTTTTAATTAGATATAACGGTATGCACTTGAATGAAATACAGTCATAAGCCCCCTCCTCGCTTGCGGGGAGGGGGTTGGGGGT